>NZ_BAOX01000037.1:0-25483 GCF_000813105.1 Rhodococcus sp. BS-15
TCGCGGCGTCGAGGAACACGGTCGGGGCGTTGCGCACCCGCTCGAGCCGACCCGGATTGACGATCGTTGCGAACGCGCCGCGCACGGTGTCCTGATCGAGTTGGCGATCCGGACCGGCACCGAAGAACGCCTCGACCGCCGCCAGCGCGAGCGAGGCATTGTGTGCCTGATGTTCGCCGTGCAACGGCAGGAAGACGTCGGTGTACACCCCGCCGAGTCCCTGCAGTTCCAGTTGCTGGCCGCCCACGGCGATCTGCCTGCCGAGCACGGTGAACTCCGATCCGGCCCGCGCCACCGCAGCGTCCGCCTGCACTGCTGCCCGCAGCAGGACCTCGGAGACCTCGGGTTGCTGCTTCGCCAGAATCGCGACGGTGTCGCGCGGGACGAGCGATTCCGGTGTCTTCTTGATGATTCCCGCCTTCTCCCCTGCGATCCCGGCGAGATCGTCACCGAGGAACTCGACGTGATCGAGGCCGATCGGGGTGATGACGGCAACCTCGCCGTCGACGACGTTGGTGGCGTCCCAACGCCCACCGAGTCCGACCTCGACGACTGCAACCTCGACCGGGGCCTCGGCGAAGGCAGCGAACGCCATGGCCGTGACCACCTCGAACTTGCTCATTCGGGGTCCGCCCGCAGCCTCGGACTGCGCGTCGATCATGTCCACGAACGGAGCGATCTCGTTGTAGGTGTCGACGTAGAGCCGCGGCGAGATGGGCCGTCCGTCGATGCTGATCCGCTCGGTCGCCATCTGCAGGTGCGGGCTGGTGGTGCGGCCCGTCCGCCGGTGAAATGCGGTGAGGAGCGCATCGATCATGCGGGTCACCGAGGTCTTGCCGTTGGTGCCGGCGACGTGAATCGACGGATACGCCTTCTGCGGCGACCCGAGCAGGTCCATCAGCGCCGAGATCCGGGCCGTCGACGGCTCGATCTTCGTTTCCGGCCAACGCTTGTCGAGCTCGGCCTCCACGAGGGCGAGCTCGGCGAGATCGACCGGGCTCGGCGGAGGTACTGGCAGGGCGGCGTCGGGTTCGGTCACTTAGGTTCCCATCGATTCGAGCCGCGCCGAGATGCGTGCGATCTCTTCGCCCGCGATCGTCTGGCGTGTTCTGATCTTGTCCACCACCGCATCCGGCGCCTTTGCGAGAAACGCCTCGTTGCCGAGCTTGCCGGTGGTCTGCGCGAGTTCCTTCTCCGCAGCGGCGAGATCCTTCACCAGTCGGGCCCGCTCGGCGACGAGGTCTACCGTGCCCGAGGTGTCGAGTTCGACGACCACGGTGGCCTTGCTCAGGCGCACCTCCACCGAGGCCGTGGCGGCGAAGTCCTCGCCGGGCTCGGTCAGTCGAGCAAGCGCGGTGACCGCCGAAATCTGCCCGTCCAGATCGGATTCGGAGACTCCGACGATGCGGGCCGCTACCTTCTGGGACGGCTTGAGTCCTTGATCGCTGCGGAACCGGCGAACTTCGGTGATGAGTCGCTGCATGTCCTCGATACGTTGTGCCGCAACAGGATCCAGCGACTCGGTGGTGGCAGCGGGCCACGCCGCGATCACCAGCGACTCGCCGCCGGTGAGCACCTTCCACAGCGCTTCGGTGACGAACGGAATCACCGGATGCAGCAGGCGCAGCAGAGCGTCGAGGACGTTACCGAGAACTCCGCGCGTGGTGGCGGCGATGGCGTCGTCGGCGAACTGCACCTTGGCGATCTCGAGGTACCAGTCGCAGACCTCGTCCCAGGCGAAGTGATAGAGCGCCTCGCAGGCCTTGCTGAACTCGTACCGATCGAACGCCGAATCGACCTCTGCCCGAACCTGTTCGAGCCGATCGAGGATCCATCGGTCGGCGTCGGTCAGCTCGCCGCGCCGAGGCAGCTCTGCCGGTGCCGCGCCGTTCATCAGAGCGAACTTGGTGGCGTTGAACAACTTGTTGGCGAAGTTGCGCGACGACTGGGCATGGTCTTCGCCGACGGACATGTCTGCACCGGGGTTCGCGCCGCGCGCGAGCGTGAAGCGCAGTGCGTCGGCACCGAAACGATCGACCCAATCGAGAGGATCGATTCCGTTGCCGCGCGACTTGGACATCTTCTTGCCGAACTGGTCCCGAATCAGGCCGTGCAGAAACACATCTCGGAACGGAACCTGCGGCCCCTGCTTGCCTGCGGTGATCGCGTCGTCCGCTCCCACGTAGGTGCCGAACATCATCATGCGGGCGACCCAGAAGAACAGGATGTCGTATCCGGTGACGAGAACACCGGTGGGATAGAACTTCTCGAGATCGGCTGTGGCGTCGGGCCACCCCATCGTCGAGAAGGGCCACAGCCCGGACGAGAACCAGGTGTCGAGGACGTCGGGATCCTGCTCCCAGCCCTCGGGCGGCGTCTCCCCCGGTCCGAGGCAGACGGTCTCGCCGTCGGGTCCGTACCAGATCGGAATCCGATGACCCCACCAGAGCTGACGCGAGATGCACCAGTCGTGCATGTTGTCGACCCAGGCGAACCATCGCGGTTCCTGGCTCTTGGGGTGAATGACGGTATCGCCGTTACGCACTGCGTCACCGGCCGCCTTCGCCAGGGTGTCGACCTTGACCCACCACTGCAGCGACAGGCGCGGCTCGATCGGCTCACCGCTGCGCTCGGAGTGGCCGACACTGTGCAGGTAGGGGCGCTTCTCGGCGACGACGCGGCCCTGCTCGGCCAGTGCTTCACGAACCTTCACGCGCGCCTCGAAACGGTCCATGCCGTCGAATTGCGTTCCGGTATCGGCGATCCGGCCCGCTTTGTCCATGATGGAGGCATCGGCAACGAGTGCCGCACGCCCATCTCGAAGTCGTTGGGGTCGTGAGCCGGGGTGATCTTCACTGCGCCGGTGCCGAATTCGGGGTCGACGTAGTCGTCGGCGATGATCGGGATCTGCCGTCCGGTGAACGGGTGCTCGAGGGTGGTGCCGACGAGAGCCTTGTACCGCTCGTCGTCGGGGTGAACGGCAACCGCGGTGTCACCGAGCATCGTTTCGACTCGGGTGGTCGCAACGATGACGTGTGGCTCGGAATCGTCGAGCGAGCCGTATCGCAGCGACACGAGTTCGCCCTCGACGTCCTCGAACTTGACCTCGATGTCGGAGATGGCGGTCTGCAGTACCGGTGACCAGTTCACCAGTCGCTCGGCGCGGTAGATCAAACCGTCGTCGAACATTCGCTTGAACATTGTCTGCACGGCCTCGGACAGGCCGCCGTCCATGGTGAATCGCTCTCGGCTCCAGTCGACACCGTCGCCGATGCGTCGCATCTGCCCACCGATGGTTCCGCCCGATTCACGCTTCCAGTCCCAGACCTTGTCGATGAACAGCTCGCGGCCGAACTCTTCCTTGGTCTTTCCGTCGGCAGCGAGCTGCTTTTCCACGACGGTCTGGGTGGCGATACCCGCGTGGTCCATGCCCGGCAACCACAGCACCTCGTACCCGAGCATCCGCTTACGACGGCTCAGCGCATCCATCAACGTGTGGTCGAGAGCGTGGCCCATGTGCAGGCTGCCCGTGACGTTGGGCGGGGGCAGCACTATGGAGTAGGGCGGTTTGCCGCTGGTGGCGTCGGCTTCGAAGTACCCGGCGTCGACCCAGGACCGGTACAGCTCTGCCTCGACCGCACTGGGATCCCAGCTCTTGGGCAGGTCGATCGAATCGGCGGGGTTCTCTGAGTGCTCTGGCGCTGAACTGGTCACCGGTCGATTCTAGTGGCCGAGGATTCGGGGCATCGACACCCTCTCGCCCAGCACGTGCTGCGCCAGGAATGCCAGCACCACCTCGTACCAGACCTTGGCGTGCTGGGGACTCAGAATCCAGTGGTTCTCGGCCGGGAAGTAGAGGAAACGATGGTCGGTGTTGCCCTCGTCGTCGGCGGGCAGGCCGGATTCGCTGAGCAGTTCGTACCACAGCCGTAGGCCCTCGCCGATCGGCACTCGATAGTCCTTGTCGCCGTGGATGACCAGCATCGGCGTGGCGATGTCCGCGACGAACAGGTGTGGGGAGTTCTCCACCGCCATCTCCGGGGACATCTCGCGCGCCCAGTAGTACGGCGCATCGGTGGTCGGTCCGAATTGATCGAGCGCCCACAGGCTCGCGTGGGTGACGATCGCGTCGAACCGGTCGGTGTGCCCGGCGATCCAGTTGGCCATGTAGCCGCCGAAGGATCCGCCCATCGCCGCGGTGCGGGTGTCGTCGATGTCGGGTAGCGCAGCCGCGACGTCGGTCAACGCCATCAGGTCGGTGAACGGGGCTTTGCCCCACGCTCCCCACCCTCGCTGCACGAACTCCTGGCCGTATCCGGTGGACAGAGCCGGATCCGGCAGCAGCACCGCGTACCCGCGAGCGACCATCAGCCATGGATTCCACCGCCACGACCACGTGTTCCACGAGCTCAGCGGCCCGCCGTGCACCCACAGCAGCAGCGGTGCGGGTGCCGCGTCCGAAGCCCCCTCGGGCAGTGCCAGCCAACCGCGCACCCGGGCACCGTCGTCGACGACGGTGTCGATCTCGGTGAGAGTTCCGGGCAACGGACAGCGGTCGATGGAGGTGTCGAGGTCGACAACGGTGCCGTCGGACAGGTCGATCGACACCGGATGCGGGGCAGCCAGATAGGACGCGGCGAGTGCCAGCACCCTGGTTCCGTCCGAGGACACGTGAACATGGGTGTACGCGTCGTTCGTGTTCGTCAGCCGACGCGGCTCCGCGCCCTCGCGGAGCACGAAGATCGGGGACCGGCCGTCGTCGTCCGCGGTCACCAGCACCCCCGATCCGTCCGGCAGCCACACCGGATCGATCGGCCACCGATCCCAACCCGGCGCAACGTCGACGACGGAAGAAGTCCCGAAATCGTAGCGCTGCAGCGTCATTCGAGGCGCATCCTCGGGAGTGGTGAGCGATTCACGCACGAACACCACGGACGCGCCGTCGGGCGAGATCGCCGGCGCGCCCAGGTCGGCATCGACGTCGTCGCCGATCGTGGTGAGCTCCCCCGTCGCGGTGTCGATGCGCACCAGCACCGTCCGCACGGTAGCCAGAGCGCCGGGGACGGCCCAGGTGGACACGACGAACGAACCGTCGGCACTGATGTCGAACGCCGCCTCCTGCAGGCCTCCGGCCGCATCCGAGGTCAGATCACGCAACCCCGTCGTGCCGTCGGTCGATCCGGCGAACAGATGCGGTGTCGCAGGACCGAGATCGTGATCCCAGAAACGCACCGGAACCCCGGTGTGGAGAATTGCATCCACCTTGTTCGCCTTGCGCTCGGTGCGCAGAGCGTCGTCGTCCTCATCGGTGCTCGACGATCCGAACACCGGCGAGAACCCGACGAGCCCATGTCCGGAACGGGCGGTTCGGATCTCGCTCAGACCGGCGGACCGAGTCTCGAGCACTCGCGCCTCCCCGCCCGAGGCAGGCAGAATCCACAGCCGGGCCGGATCGTCCTTGCTCGATCGGCGGGAGAACAACAGATCGCCCGCCGGGGTGAACACCGGAGCGTTCTCACCCCACTCGCCGTGGGTGAGGCGGCGCGCCTGCGAACCACCGTCGACACCGATCTCCCACAACGAAGTTCGATACTCGGTCCGCGAATCATCCAGTGCCGCAATCACGATCACCGCCCGCGAGAAATCGTGCGATACCGCCAGGCCCGTGACCCTACGGACTCCGATGTTCTCGTCGACGTCGTCGTACATGCTCATCCAGCGAGCCTAGCCGCCCTCAATCCTCGCCGAGGTCCTCGCGCAGTTGAGCCAGAGTACGAGCCAGGATTCGCGAGACGTGCATCTGCGAAATCCCCACCTTCTCCGCGATCTGTGTCTGAGTCATCGACCCGAAGAATCTGAGCACGACGATGCGACGCTCCCGCTCGGGCAACTTCTCGAGTGCTGGGCGCACCGCGAGATAGCTCTCCATCTTCTCGAGTTCGGGATCGTCGGCACCGAGGGTGTCCATCAGCGGCAAACGATCCTCGCTGACCACCGAGTCGACCGAGACAGTCTGATACGCGCTGCGCGCAAGCAGCGCCTGCGAGGCTTCCTTGACGTCGATCCCGAGTTCGGCGGCGATCTCGCTGGCGGTCGGAGCTCGACCGAGCTTCTGCGACAACGATCCCACCGCCTGGGAGATCATCGAGTTCAGTTCCTTCATGCGCCGCGGTACCCGGACCGACCATCCCGCGTCGCGGAAGTAGCGGCGAGCCTCACCCATGATCGTGGGCACGGCGAACGACACGAAATCCGAGCCGCGTTCGATGTCGAATCTGTCGACTGCGTTCACCAAACCGAGACGTGAGACCTGCAGCAGGTCCTCGTGTGCTTCGCCGCGACCGCCGAAGCGGCGCGCGATGTGTTCTGCGAGAGGAAGGCAGCGGGTGATTATGCGATCGCGCAGCACTCGGCGCTGCGGTGAATTCTCGTCGAGCGCCTGCATCTGCTGGATCAGCGCGACAACGTCGCTGTAATCGTCGGACTCTCGCCGTGTGCTTCGTTCGTGCGGCACAGGCACTAGACCTTGCTCCTCCGCTTGACCACGTCGATCGCGACCGTGCGACCCGCCTCGCCCTCGACCGCGTCGTCGGCGCGCAGTTCGATGGTGTCGGTCAACGTCTGCAGCACGTGCCAGCCGAAGCTGTCCTTCTTCGGCACGGACGTCGGTGCAAGCGTGGAGGTGACGACGATCCGGATTCCGGAGTCGCTCACGGCGAACGTGCACGAGAGCTCTGCATCGGCCACCGAGCCCTTGATCAGCTGCGAACACACTTCGTCCACGACCAGCTTCACGTCGGCGATGTCGTCGAGCGTGAAGTCACTGAGCACTGCGAGCGTTTCGGCGACGGCACGAACCACCGGGAGCTGGTCGGCCTCTGCACGTACCCTCAGCTCGACCGGTGCACCGGAACCTCGCTCCAGTTCTTCGATCTTGCTGACCCCAGCCATCCGCACTTCCCATCGTCGCCGAGCAGTCGTTTTACCGTTCGCCGAGCCAGACTACCCAGCGCCCGGCGTTTCAATCCTGGCAGTCGAGCAACTGTCCCCTCCGATCGTTCGATTCGGACCGATGGCAGGTGAACGACAGCCCGGCCGGCATGACGCGGGCGCGGCGAACTGGCACGATCATCGATGTGGACTACTCGCAGGCACTTCGCTCTCTCGCCCGACGTCTCGGCACATCGACCTCGTACCGAGGCTGGGACGACACCGTTCGCGACGTGAGCGACGACACCCTGCGTCAGGTGCTCGCCGCGCGCGGCTACGCAACCGAATCGACCGAGGACGTCGACCGAGCTCTGGCCGACATCGAGAACGCGCCGTGGCGGCGCCTGCTTCCGCCGGTGGTGGTCGCCACCCAGGGCACCGATGCCGTGGTGTGGGTGCATGTGCCACACGGCAATCCGGTCGAGGTCTCGATGGTCTCCGAGGACGGCGAGACCATCGAGGTGACCCAGGCCGACGTCTGGGTCGATCCCCGTGTGGTCGACGGCCGCCTCATCGGTCGCGCCACGTTCGTCGTTCCCGGCAGTGCACCGCTCGGTTGGCACAGCCTGACCGCGACGACGATAAGCGAGGACAACACGGTCCGAACATCGGACACGGTCGTCGTGGTCACTCCGAAGTCGTTGTCACCCAACGCAGAACTGACAGACCGGCAACGGACGGGTCTGCTAACCCAGTTGTATTCGGTGCGATCGAGACGATCGTGGGGAATCGGTGATCTCGGTGATCTCGAGGACATGGCCGACATCGCCGGCCGCGAGCACGGGTTCGACTACCTCCTCGTCAATCCGCTGCACGCCGACCGACCCACCACACCGGTCGAGGCGTCGCCCTATCTGCCGACCACCCGCCGGTTCTTCAATTCCCTCTACATCCGAGTGGAGAACATTCGCGAAACCGCGCTGCTGTCGCCGGAACAGTTCGGCAAGGTCCAGAAAGCAGCGAAGCGGTTCGACAAGGCCAACAAGCGAACCGGAAAGCTGAATCGAGACTCGACCTTCACGGCGAAACTGCGTGCCCTGGAACGTGTTCACAAGGTGGAACGGAGCCCGGCCCGCGAGTCCGCATTCCGGGCGTTCGTCGAACGCGAGGGTTCCGGGCTGCGCGATTTCGCGGTGTGGAGCGCCCTGGCGGAGAAGTTCGGACCCGAGAGCTCGGCGTGGACCGACAGGGCAGCACACCCGCGCACCGACTTCGTGCTCGAGCAACGCACCAAACTCGCCGAGCGCATCGACTTCCACATGTGGCTGCAGTGGATCTGCGACGAGCAGTTGGCCGCCGCGCAACGTTCGGCACTCGATGCAGGGATGGACATCGGCATCATGCACGACCTCGCCGTCGGCGTGGCTCGCGGCGGAGCCGATGCCTGGGCGCTCGGTGACGTGTTGGCGTCGGGAGTCACGGTGGGCGCGCCGCCGGACAACTTCAACCAGCAGGGCCAGAACTGGAACCAACCCCCGTGGGATCCCGACCGACTCCGCGAACTGGCGTACGTCCCGTACCGCGACATGCTGCGCACGATCCTGCGTCATGCCGGCGGCATCCGCGTCGACCACATCCTGGGACTGTTCCGCCTGTGGTGGATTCCGCAGGAGGCCGAGAATGCCGGCGGCGGAACGTATGTCGAGTACGACCACGAGGCCCTGATCGGCATCCTGGCCCTCGAGGCCGAACGCGCAGGCGCAGTGGTGGTCGGTGAGGATCTCGGTGTCTTCGAGCCGATGGTGCAGGAGTACCTCACCGAACGCGGCATCTTCGGCACCTCGATCCTGTGGTTCGAAGCCGACGAATCCGGACCGATCCCGCCGGAGAACTACCGCAGCCTGTGTCTGACGTCGGTGACCACACACGATCTGCCGCCCACGGCCGGATACCTCGACGGCGAACACATCGACCTGCGCTCACGTCTCGGACTGCTCGAACGCGATATCGACTCCGAGAAGGAGGTCGACGCGCGCAAACGGGAGGCAGTTCTCGACATGGCGCGCGAGCGCGGATTGCTCGACGCCGACGCCGACAACCACGACACGGTGGAAGCTCTGCATCGCCTCGTCCAGCGCAGTCCGTCACTGCTGATCGGTGTCGCTCTCGTGGACGCCGTCGGAGAACATCGCATCCAGAACCAGCCCGGTACCGACGAAACCCAGTACGAGAACTGGAAGATCCCGTTGGCCGACGCGAAAGGCAAGCGAGTGCTCGTCGACGACCTCGTCGATCACCCACGCATGGTCTCGTTGGTGAGCGCAATGGCCGACCGAGTCGACAGCCCGGCGACGCCGGGGTCCACAATCGAAGAATGAGTCACCGAAGTCACCGCGAATCCAGCCGATACTGATGGGCCGCATCACCACCCGCAGGCCCGTCATCCGGCTCAGGGGTGGGCACCGCGTCGAACGCCCGGACACTCTCGTGGTGGAGGAGCCGCTCGAGTTGCGAGTCGACGGCGCGGCGCTCGCCGTCACCATGCGAACTCCCGGCCACGACGTCGAACTCGCTCACGGCTTCCTGCTGACCGAAGGCGTGATCGCCTCGGGAGCCGACATCGCAGCGGCTCGCTACTGCGACGGGGTCGACGACGAGGGCGCGAACACCTACAACGTCCTCGACGTCACCCTGGCCGAGGGTGTCGCTCCGCCGGAGACCGGCGTCGAACGAAACTTCTACACGACGTCCTCGTGTGGGGTGTGCGGCAAGGGATCGTTGGATGCAATTCGATTGCGCACCAAGCATTCCCCCGTGGCCGATTCGGTCGTCGTGACGTCCGATACTCTCTCCGGGCTACCCGACACGTTGCGGGCAGCGCAGAAGGTCTTCGATGCGACCGGCGGTCTGCATGCCGCCGCCCTCTTCACCGCAGACGGCGAGATGCTCGTTCTACGTGAGGACGTCGGACGCCACAACGCCGTTGACAAAGTGATCGGCTGGGCGGTGACCAACGATCGAATCCCCTTGCAGGGCACGGTGTTGATGGTCAGCGGCCGCGCCTCGTTCGAGTTGGCACAGAAGGCGGTGATGTCTGGAATACCGATTCTCGCAGCGGTCTCGGCACCCTCGTCACTGGCGGTCGATCTCGCGACCGAATCCGGCCTGACGGTCATCGGCTTCCTGCGCGGTCCGTCGATGAACATCTACTCTCACGCCGACCGCGTCGAAGTATCAGACGGCAGCGTCGACCAGTAGTTCGGCGGCGGTCGCAGTTCTGACCTCGTCCACGGACACACCGGGAGCAGTCTCGATCAGGCGCAGTCCGTGTTCGGTGACGTCGAGAACGGCCATGTCCGAGATGATTCGGTGCACGCAGCCTTTGCCGGTGAGCGGCAGAGAGCACCGTTCGAGGATCTTCGGCTCACCCTTGCGGGAGACGTGCTCCATCATCACGATGACGCGTCGCGCTCCGTGCACCAGATCCATCGCGCCACCCATCCCCTTGACCATGTGCCCGGGAATCATCCAGTTCGCCAGGTCACCGGTGGCGCTGACCTGCATCGCCCCCAGTACGGCGACGTCGACCTGTCCGCCACGGATCATTCCGAACGACTGCGCGGAATCGAAGTAGGACGCACCGGGAAGGACCGTGATGGTCTCCTTGCCCGCGTTGATGATCTCGGCGTCGAGTTCGTCTTCGGTGGGATAAGGTCCGACGCCGAGCACTCCGTTCTCCGAATGCAGGATCACCGAGACGTCCAGGGGAATGTAGTTGGGCACGAGAGTCGGCATGCCGATGCCGAGGTTGACGTACTGACCGTCGCCGAGTTCCTGCGCTACCCGGGCCGCCATCTGTTCGCGGGTCATCTTCTCGCTCATGCTCGTACCGTCCTCTGCTCGATGCCGACCTCGACCGGTCCGACGTGGACCACCCGCTGCACGTGGATACCCGGGGTGTGCACCTCGTCGGGTCCGATCTCGCCCGGCTCGACGAGGTGCTCGACCTGTGCGACGGTGATGCGCCCCGACGCGGCGGCCGGCGGGTTGAAGTTTCGCGCGCTGGCGTGGAACACCAGGTTGCCGTGGCGATCGCCCTTCCATGCGTGGACGAGCGCGTAGTCGGCGACGATTCCGCGTTCCATCACGTAGGTGACACCGTCGAATTCACGGGTCTCCTTGGGCGGACTGGCCAGTGCGATTCCGCCGCTGCCGTCGTAGCGCAGCGGCAATCCGCCGTCTGCGACCTGAGTTCCGACTCCTGCGGGGGTGAAGAACGCCGGTATGCCGGCACCGCCGGCCCGCAGTCGCTCGGCGAGGGTGCCCTGCGGGGTCAGTTCGACTTCGAGCTCGCCGGAGAGATATTGCCGCGCGAACTCCTTGTTCGAACCGACGTACGAGCTGATGGTCCGGCGAATGCGATGGTGCGCCAACAACACTCCCAAGCCGAAGCCATCCGTTCCGCAGTTGTTGCTGATGGTTTCCAGATCGGTCGCACCCTGCGCGAGCACCGCGTCAATGAGGATTTCCGGCACTCCGACCAATCCGAATCCGCCGACGGCGATCGACGATCCGTCGGGAATGTCCGCTACGGCTTCGGTGGCGCTGGCCACGACTTTGTCCAACATGAGATGCACGCTACCGCATTTTGTGCGGAATATGAACAGGTTGCCACAATGCGAACATCTCGCTATTCTGGCTGTTGCGTAGATCACCACGATCGTGAGGACACTTCGATGCTTCATCTCCCGCCCGAGTATCGGGATCAATCGGGGGTCCATGCCCCGCTCGACTTCCCCGAGTACCGGACCACCGCCCTTCGGCATCCCGCGCAGCCGCTGACCCTGCTCCCCCAGCGACTCACCGAGATCACCGGACCGGTGCTGGGCGAGGGACGCGTCACCGCCGCCGACGCGGACCTCACCCTGGCGAACGACGGTGAGGCACAGGGGCAGCGGATCATCGTGCACGGCCGCGTGCTCGACAGCGACGGCAAGGCGATTCCGAACACCCTCGTCGAGGTGTGGCAGGCCAATGCAGGCGGTCGATACCGTCACACCGCCGATCGGTGGCCTGCACCACTCGATCCGCACTTCAACGGCACCGGTCGCGTACTCACCGATGCCGAGGGCAGATATCGATTCACCACGATCAAGCCGGGCGCGTATCCGTGGGGCAACCACCACAACGCGTGGCGGCCCGCCCACATTCATTTCTCGTTGTTCGGCCAGGCGTTCACTCAGCGACTGGTGACCCAGATGTACTTCCCGGACGACCCCATGTTCTTCCAGGATCCGATCTTCAACGCCGCGCCCGAAGACTCGCGTGCCCGAATGATCAGCACGTTCGATTACGAAGCGACACAGGACAGCTGGGCCCTCGGATTTCGATTCGACATCGTACTGCGCGGCCGGGACGCCACACCCTTCGAGGAAGACGATCACGATGACTGAATCAGAGTTCGCCCCGCGCTACCCGGTGGTCACCGGTGCCGACTTCACCACCGCACCGTTCGGCCAGACGCCCTCCCAGACTGTGGGCCCCTACGTTCATATCGGACTGCTGTGGCCCGACGGTGAGAGCGTGGTTCCGCAGGGCACCGACGGCGAGATCACCGTGTCGTTCACACTGATCGACGGAGCCCGAAACCCCATATCCGACGCCATGATCGAGACCTGGCAGGCCGATGCCGACGGCCGGTTCGATCACCCCGACGATCCGCGCGGCGCGGCACCGTCACGCACCCCGGGCTTTCGCGGCTTCGGACGAGCGTTCGCCGACGAGACCGGAACGATGACGATCACGACGATCAAGCCTGGGCCGCTTCCCGCCGAGAACGATGCCGTCGAGGCACCGCACATCGACGTCGGAATCTTTGCCCGTGGAATGCTCGATCGAGCCGTGACGCGGGTCTACTTTCCCGACGAAGCCGAGGCCAATGCGGTCGATCCGGTGTTGTCCGCCATCCCGGAGCACAAGCGTGCCAGACTCGTTTCAGCACCGGTGCACGGTGGGTATCACCTCGACATCGTGCTGCAGAACACCGATCCGGACGGCGACGAGACTCCGTTCTTCGCGCTGTGACACACGAGTGGCGAAAGGGGACGATGGAATCCGAGCGAGGGGCACTGTTCGATCCGACGTTCGGTAGCGATGCCGTCGGGCCGCGTGTGGGCGACCGAGCTGGGTGACAGCGATGTTCGCCGTCGAGGCGGCGCTGACTCGGGCCGCAGTCACGGTCGGTCTCGTGGAGGCCGCTCACGCCGAGGTCGTCACCACTGCTGCGACCGAACTCGGGGCGCACCTGGATATCGTGAGGCTCGGAGTGGATGCGGCGGCCGGGGGCAATCCGGTGATCCCGTTGGTGAAGGTCCTCCGGAACCAGGTGGCCGAGGCCGAGGTTCCTGCCACGGCAGTGCATCCCGGGGCCACCAGCCAGGACATCATGGACACCGCGCTGATGCTCGTCTGCCGCGATGCGCTCGGTGTCATCGAGGCCTCGCTCGACGCCGCGAGTGCGGCAGCTCGAGGTCTCGCCCTGACCCACCGGAACACCCCGATGGCGGCCCGCACTCTCGGACAGCAGGCATTGCCCACCACCTTCGGCCTGGTGGCTGCGAACTGGTTCTCGGGGTTGCGCCGCGCGCAGACCAGGGTCGCCGCCGTTCGACGGGCATGCACCGTCCAGTACGGCGGGGCTGCAGGCACTCTCGCTGCCGTGTATCCCCACGGACCGGCCATCGCCGCGGCGCTTGCCGTCGAACTGGGCTTGGCTCGACAGGACGCGCCCTGGCACACCGACCGCACCGCGATCGCCGATATCGCGTGCTCCTTGGGTATCGCGGCAGGCACGATCGGCAAGATCGCCCAGGACATCGTGTCGATGTCCGCCACCGAGTTGGGTGAGGTCTCGGAGGACGCGCCGGGTGGATCATCGGCGATGCCGCACAAGCGCAATCCGGTTGCCGCTGTCACGGCTCGCGCTGCGGCCCGGCGGGTCCCCGGTGCTGTGGCCACGGTGCTGTCGAACATGGACCACGAACATCAGCGCGCCGCGGGAGCGTGGCACGCCGAGTGGGAGACGATCACCGATCTGTTGCGCCTCACCGGTGGTGCCGCCCATCGACTCTCGCAGAGCCTGAGCGGGTTGCATGTTCATCCGGACGAGATGGCCCGCAATCTCGACAAGACGGGCGGAGCGCTGCTCGCCGAACGTGTCACCGCGGCATTGGCAGCGCACACCGAGCAGGCCCGCGAGATAGTCACTGCGCGATGCGCGGCGGGGGCACCGCTCGACAGCGACCCTGCCATCACGGTATTCCTCCCACCGTCGACGGTGCGCGAACTCCTCGACCCGGCCGCATATCTCGGCCACGCACCCGAGCTGGTCGACGCGATCCTCGCCGAGCATGCCCTCGACTCCGAACACACCACAGAATCGAAGGGTTCACGATGACCGTCGCACTTGCTCACGAACGCACCGAAGGGCCGTGCCCCGACGCGGAGACCGTCATGCTGATCGGTTCGCTCGGCTCCGATCGATCGATGTGGAACCCGCAGATCGGAACGCTCTCCGCCTCCGTTCACGTTCTCGCCGTCGACCTTCGCGGGCACGGACAGTCTCCGGTCCCACCCGGCCCCTATTCGGTGGCCGAACTCGCCGAAGATGTTCTGGCACTACTCGATTCACTCGATCTTCGCGTATTCACATCGTCGGCCTCTCGCTCGGCGGCGCAGTCTCGCAGTGGATCGCCATCCATCGCCCGGAGCGAGTGCGGACTCTGACACTGCTGTGCACCTCGGCGAAGTTCGGTGAGCCGGCGCAATGGCTCGACCGGGCCGCAGCAGTCCGAGCGGCGGGAACGGCGTCGCTGGCCGACGCCGTACTCGCGCGCTGGTTCACCCCCGAACTGGCCGCTCGCGACGCCGATCTCGTCGACCGGCATCGCCGGATGATCGCCGACACCTCGGACGAGGCTACGCCGCATGCTGTGAGGCACTGTCGGACTGGGATTCTCGTGCGGATCTGAACCGAATCACCGCTCCGACACTGGTGATCGCCGGCCGGCAGGATCCCTCGACCACCCCCGAGGACCTGAAGATCATCGCCGACGGCGTCATCGGATCGACGTTCCGGGTTCTCGACCCGGCCGCACATCTGGCCAACGTCGAGCAAGCCGGGCCCGTCACCGCGGCAATTGCCGCACACATCGGATCGGATGCGTATGCGGCCGGACGCGCAGCTGCCCACGATGCCGGAATGGCGGTGCGGCGCAGCGTCCTCGGCGATGCGCACGTCGACCGCAGCATTGCCGCACGAACCGACTTCACCGCACCGTTCCAGGATTTCATCACCCGCACCGCATGGGGTGACATCTGGAATCGCCCAGGACTCGATCACCACACCCGCCGGCTGCTGACGCTGGCGATCCTGACGGCCGTGGGCAATCAGCACGAGCTCGACATGCACATCCGGGCCGCCCTGCGAGCAGGCATGACGCCGGACAGCCTGGCGGAGGTGTTCCTGCACACCGCCGTGTACGCGGGAGTTCCGAACAGCAACAGTGCATTCGGTCTCGCGAACGCGGCCATCGCCGAGGCCTCGGCGCAGACCCGATCGGGTACCTCGTGAACTCCGCGGAATCACCGCCGCCGTCCTCGGACTACGTCCAGTCGCTGGGCCGCGGTCTCGCGGTGATCCGGGCCTTCGACGCCGAGCATCCGCGTCGAACACTCTCCGATGTCGCCCGAGCCACCGACCTCACCCGAGCCACGGCCCGGCGTTTCCTGCTCACCCTCGTCGAACTCGGCTACGTCCGTACCGACGGCTCGATGTTCTGGCTCACCCCACGAGTGCTCGAGCTGGGCTACAGCTACCTGTCGAGCCTGTCGCTCCCGGAAGTCTCGGGACCGCACCTCGAGCTCTCGCCGAACGGGTGCGCGAGTCGTCCTCGGTCTCGATTCTCGACGGTGACGACGTGGTGTACGTCGCCCGTGTTCCGGTCAGCCGCATCATGACCGTCGGCATCAACATCGGCACCCGGTTCCCCGCGTTCGCCACATCGATGGGCCGCGTGCTGCTGGCCGGACTGCCTGCCGACGAACTCGCGGCCTACCTGGATCGGGTGCGCTTGACTCCTCTCACCGGTAAGACAATCACCACCCCCGATGCGCTCGGACGCGAACTCGACCGGGTCCGATCCGACGGCTTCTGCCTGGTGGATCAGGAACTCGAGGAGGGGTTGCGCTCGATCGCGGCTCCCATCCGCGACGGACACGGCGCAGTGGTAGCCGCGGCGAACGTCTCGACCCAGGCCGCGCGCCATTCCGCCGATGCGGTGCGCACCGAACTGCTACCGGCTCTGCTCGACGCCACCCGCGCCATCGAGATCGACCTGCTCCGGGTGAGCACCGGACCCAACGACAAGCGAGGAACCACCCATGCCTGATGCCGTGATCTGTGAACCACTTCGGACCCCGGTCGGTCGCTTCGGCGGCCAGTTCCGAGATATCTCCGCCCAGGCTCTGGCCGGTACGGTGATCGCGGAACTCGTGGCCCGCACGGGCATTTCCGGTGCCGACATCGACGATGTGATCCTCGGCCAGGCGTCCCCGAACGGCGATGCACCGGCCATCGGACGCATTGCGGCGCTCGATGCCGATCTGGGGATCGACGTCCCCGGGATGCAGGTCGACCGCCGCTGCGGCTCCGGTCTGCAGGCAGTACTGCAGGCGTGCATGCAGGTCCAGTCCGGCGGCAACGATCTGGTTCTGGCCGGCGGCGTGGAGAGCATGAGTCAGACCGAGTTCTACGCCACCGGCATGCGCTGGGGCGTCAAGGCCGAGGCCGTGGCTCTGTCCGACCGCCTCGCCCGGGCGCGAGTGACCGCGGGTGGCAAGAACTTTCCGGTGCCCGGCGGGATGATCGAAACCGCAGAGAACCTGCGCGCGGAGTTTTCCATCAGCCGCGCCGACCAGGACGCACTCGCAGTCCAGTCCCACCGACGTGCAGTCGCCGCGCAGAACAGCGGTGTCTTCGCCGAGGAGATCGTGGGAGTATCGGTCCCCCAACGTAAATCGGATCCGATGCTCGTCACTACCGACGAGCATCCGCGGGCCGATACCACCGTGGAGTCACTGGCGAAGCTGAAGGCGATCCGCGCGTCGCTGGACCCCGAGTCGACCGTCACCGCAGGAAACGCCAGCGGACAGAACGACGGTGCCGCGATCGCGATCGTCACCACCCCGGAAAAAGCTGCCGCGCTGGGCCTTCGGCCGCTGGCGCGCTTGGCCGGCTGGGGTGTGGCAGGCGTTGCCCCGCGCACGATGGGGATCGGGCCGGTTCCCGCGAGCGAGAAGGCACTCGGACGGCTGGGACTGAGTCTCGACGACATGGGGATCATCGAACTCAACGAAGCGTTCGCCGCTCAGGCGCTCGCCGTGACCCGGTCCTGGGGCATCGACCCCGACGATCCGCGGCTGAACCCACACGGTTCCGGCATCTCGCTCGGCCATCCCGTCGGTGCCACCGGAGCCCGCATTCTGGCAACGCTGTTGCGCGAGATGGACCGCCGAGAGGTCCGCTACGGACTCGAGACCATGTGCATCGGCGGCGGTCAGGGACTCGCTGCGGTGTTCGAGCGAATCGGCTGATCACCGGTCAGTACTGCAGTTGCGCCGCCAGTCGCACAGCCGAATTGGTCTCCCCGTAGCCCTCGTATCCACCCACTCGCTGGACCACCTCGAAGAACAGGTCGTCGCCCACGGTTTCGGTGAAGAAGTGGAAGAACTCACCGCCGGTCGCGTCCGCGTCGTACAGGATCCCCAGACGCTGCATCGCGTCCAGGGTCTCGGAGCCGAGTCCGAATCGCGCGTCGAGATCGCGATAGTAGTTGGGTGAGATTCGCAGGGGGGGTGAGGCCGCGTTCGGTCATTGCTCTCGCAGCGGCGTAGATGTCCTCGCACCCGAAGGCCACATGTCCGACGCCTCCGCGCCGGGCCGCGGGCAGAGGGTCCGACTCGGACGGGCGGCCGGGAACCATGTTGAGCGAGAGTCGAATTGTGCCGTTGGCGGTGGCGAGTGTGAGGGCCTGGCTACGTACCAGGCCTATCGCGTCGACGACGTCCTGGCCCTCGTGTGGCACCATGCCGAACACCGAGCGCAGCAGCAGCATCACGCCGTCCCAGCTCTCGGCAGGCACGGCGAGTGCGATGTGATCCACGTGCGAGACGCACGCCCGGTTCTCTTCCACCACCCTCGGCACCAGATCGAATGCCGATTGCCAGGCACCCGCACTGTCGCGGGTGCGTAGGTCCAGCGACGTCGCACCGGTCACGGCCAGGCGCACCACTGCATCGGTCGCGTCTGCCACTCCGGGCATGGAGACGGTGGACGCGGTGACTCCCAGTGCGCGTGCCCGAGTCAGCCACAGATCCGGGCGCTCGCTGCGAATCCCGATCTGGCCAACGCCGGTAGGTGAGCCGGGACGCCCGGTGCGGTCCACAGCGTGTCCACCGTGGTGTCGACGGCGACGGCCAGCGGACCCTGGGTGAACAAGCTGAGTCCGTGTTCGCTGTGTGCTGCGGTCAGATCGAAGCCCAGGTGCCGCAGTGTGGTGCCCAGCTGCGCTGCCTTCGCAGGCCCTGCCGCGATCCGCAGGGAGACGACGTTCTCGATCGGACCCGGCGGTGGCGGCGCGAACAGATCGTTGCCGGCGGAGGGTGTTTCGACGCCGCGCACCTGCTCCTGGAGGTACAGCAGCGACCGATGCGCGTCGGATGCCGTACGACCGGTGTCGGAGTGCCGGAAGACGTCGTTGAAGATTTCGAGCGACCACGGGCCGGAATACCCGGAGGACACAACATCGGAACCGAATCGCGCCAGATCGAAGCTGCCCTGCCCGGGGAAGCATCGGTGGTGCCTGCTCCACTGCAGTACGTCCATCACCAGGTGCGGGGCGTCGGCCAACTGGACGAAGAAGATCTTCTCGCCGGGGATCTCGCGAATGCCTGCGGAATCGTCACCGCGAGAAAGGATGTGGAAGCTGTCCAGGCACGTTCCCAGCGCGGGATGATCGACCTGCCGGACGATGTCCCAGGCATGGCGGTAGGTGCTGACGTGGGCACCCCACGCCAACGCCTCGTACGCCAGTCGCATTCCGCGCCGATGCGCGTGCTCGGCGAGGGTTGCCATCTGTTCGACCAGCAGGGCGTCGTCACGGACGGCAGCGGCCAGGGGCGAGGAGCAGACCAAGAGCAGATCGCACCCCAACTGTTCCATCACGTCGAATTTGCGTTCGGCGCGAACGAGATTGCGGGCGAACTGTTCCGGGTCGGCCGAGTCTGCGTCGCGGAAGGCTGATAGAGGTCGAGGGTCAAGCCGAGGTCGGCTGCTTTCTTCGCAATATCCTCGGGAAGGTCAGGTGAGCTGATCAAGTCCGGCTCGAACACCTCGAAACCGTCGAACCCGGCGTCTGCGATGGCGCGCATCTTCTCGTCGAGAGACCCACTGAGAGAGACGGTGGCCACCGACGTGGCAATGGTGCTCATGCGTGTGCACCTGCGGTGGCGCGATCCTCCTGCGCGATCAGCGCGCTCATGTGCGCGATCATTCGATCGGCGTCGGCGGTGCGTCCGGTGAATATCTCGAAGGCGTCGGCGGCCTGGAACACCGCCATTCCGGTTCCGCTGAGCGTTCTGCACCCCGCCAGGGATGCAGCAGCGAGCAATTCGGTCTCGGCCGGTCGATACACGACCTCGGCGACCCACATCCTCGGATGCAGGAGTGACTCGGGCACAGCAGATCCGGGATGTTCGACCATTCCGATCGGAGTGGCATGCACCAGGCCGGTTGCGGTTTCGAGAACGGCGGCGAGCCGGTCGAGGCCTGCCGAGAGGATCTCGACAGCGGGGAACATCACCGACAGGGACTCTCGGAGTTGTTGCGCGCGAAGCGGATCGGCGTCCACGAGAGTGAGCCTGCCTGCGCCGCGGCGGGCCATTGCATAGGCAACGGCTGCCCCAGCTCCCCCGGCACCGAGTTGCACCACGTCACCGATGTCGGCGCCGGGTAGTCCGCGGCCGAAGTTGCGATCGAAGCCGGACCAGTCGGTGTTGTGGCCGACGGCTCGGCCGTCGGCGAACACCACGGTGTTGACGGCTCCGAGCCGGGCAGCGTCCTCGGAGAGCGCATCGAGGCAGGAGATGACGCGTTGTTTGCACGGGTGCGTGATGTTGAGTCCTCGAAATCCGAGGTCCGCTGCGGTGGAAACGAGACAGGGCAGGTCCTCTACGGTCAGTCCACGGCTGTCCAGGTCGATGATCCGGTACTGGTAGGTCAGCCCGTGCTCGGAGCCCTCTCGTTCGTGCATCGCGGGCGTGAGCGACTTGCCGATACCCGTCCCGATCAGTCCGCAGAGCAGGGATTCCGGCATGTCGATCTCCTCGAGCCTTAATGTACGAATTGGTGAATTAGCTCGACGGTACTACGCGTTCGGCTCGCGCCCAACCCTTTCGCCGCAATCGGCACCGATAGAGTTGATCCATGGCTCCGCGCGCAACCGACACCTCCGACGACAGCAGCGGACCCACCGTCAAGCGTCGACGCAACAGCGACCTGACCCGGCACAACATCCTCGAGGTGGCCACCGAGGAGTTCGCGGACAAGGGCTTCGCAGGAGCGCGAATCGACGAGATCGCCGAGCGCACGCACACGACCAAGCGGATGTTGTACTACTACTTCACCGACAAGGAAGGCCTGTACAAGGCCGTACTCGAACGGTCGTACCTGCGCATTCGCGAGCGTGAACGAGACGTGGACGTCGAGGGCCTCGGACCGGTCGAGGCCATTCGCGCCATCGCATCACTGACGTTCGACCATCACGAGGAGAATCCCGACTTCATCCGCCTGGTCTCCACCGAGAACATCCTGCGCGGGGAACACATCTCCACGTCCGAGGCATTGAGCAACCTCGGCAATCCCGCCGCGGAACTGCTGTCGAACATCCTCGAGCGCGGCCAGGCCGACGGGGTGTTCCGCACCGACGTCGACGCCCTCGACGTGCATATGACGATCAGCAGCTTCTGCGTGTTCCGGCTGTCGAATCGGTACACCTTCGAGGCCCTCTTCGGCCGCGACCTCACCGATCCCCAGCATCGCGACCGTCTTCGTTCGATGCTCGGAGACATGATCATCGCGTTCCTGACCTCGCAATCTCGCTGACATTTCGCGGTTTCTCGGTAGGTCTCGTCACGTCAGGGGTTGACACGTGGCATGGATCACGTTCACTATTCAGAGGCACCCGGTGTTAACCATTTAGTACATTAGCGGTCCGATCGCCGAGAAACGCGTCGTCGACCAGCGCCTACGCTCCCCCGCCTCACGAAGAGAGACACGAGAACGATGGATTCGCACACCCCTGGCACCCACCCGACGCCGCTTCGCCCCGGGGCGAACCCGCGCAAAGCGGCGACCGCCGCGTGGGTCGGAAGCGCCCTCGAGTACTACGACTTCTTCATCTACGGCACCGCGGCCGCACTCGTCTTCGGCCGCGTGTTCTTCCCGGGTTCCAACCCGGCGACCGGCACCCTGCTGGCCCTGGCCACCTTCGGCGTCGGGTACCTCGCACGCCCGCTCGGCGCACTGGTCCTCGGCCACATCGGTGATCGCTACGGACGCAAGAAGGTCATGGTCGCCACCGTCCTGCTGATGGGTGTCGCCACCCTGGGCGTCGGCGTGCTGCCCTCGTACGAATCCATCGGCATCGCCGCGCCCATCATCCTGGTGCTGCTTCGGTTGTGCCAGGGATTCTCCGCGGGCGGTGAGCAGGCCGGAGCGAACTCGATGACGCTCGAACACGCCCCGGACAACAGGCGCGCGTTCTTCACCAGCTTCACCCTCAGCGGCACCCAAGGCGGACAGATTCTCGCCACCGCGGTATTCCTGCCCGTCGCCATGCTCCCTGAGGAAGCACTGCTCAGCTGGGGTTGGCGAATCCCGTTCTTCCTCAGTGCTTTCGTCGTCGTCGCCGCCTTCGTCATCCGCCGTTCGCTCGACGAGACACCGGTCTTCGAGGAAGCAGTGGCCTCCGACGAGCCGCAGCGCCTGCCCGTGGCCGAACTGCTCAGCGAGCATCGGCCGGCAGTGATCCGCGTCATGCTGGCCGCCGTCATCGCCTCCGTCAGCACCATCTTCACCGTCTACGCACTGTCCTACGCCGTGAACACCGTCGGCCTCGAACGCACCCCCATGCTGTGGGTCGGCGTTCTCGCCAACGTCGTCGCACTCTTCGCATTGCCCTTCTTCGGTGCACTGTCGGATCGCATCGGCCGCAAGCCGGTGTTCCTGTTCGGCTCGATCGGCTGCGCGATCCTGATGTTCGGCTACCTGTGGTCCATCTCGAGCGGCAACTACGTCCTCATCTTCGTCTTCGGCATCGTGATGTTCGGTTTCGTGCACAGCGCCACCGGCGGCGTCTGGCCCTCGTTCTACGGTGAGATGTTCCCGGCCAGGGTTCGCCTGACCGGAACCGCACTGGGAACCCAGATCGGTTTCGCCATCGCAGGTTTCGCGCCGACCATCGCAGGCGCGATCGCTGGAGCCGAGGTCGGTGCGTGGCTCCCCGTCGCGATCGTCACCGCGGTCTTCTGCACCATCAACGTCGTGATCGTCGCGACTTCGAAGGAGACCTTCCGTACCCCCACCGATGAGCTCGGTGTTCCGACCCGCACCACCGACAGCGCGCGCGTCGCGTCGGTCTGACCGAGATCGTGATCGACGCACTTCGACCTGCAGTGGCGGGCACCTGGACGGTGTTCGCCCTGCAGTATGCCAGCCGAACGGCATTGCGTAGCAAACTCTTTCATCAACGTGACGAGCGCAGTACCGAAAGCCAGACGGTGGCCTACTACGTGTGGCTCGCCCTCTCGAAGACCCGCACGGTACTGATCGACGCCGGGATTTCCCCGGCCACAGCAGAATCGACGGACGGGCTCGACTATCACGGGTCTCCCATCGACCTGCTCGGCGAACTCGGCCTGGCACCGGATGACATCGACACCTGCATCCTGACCCACCTGCACTACGACCACACCGGGGTCGTCGCAGAGCTCCCGACTGCGCGATACGTGGTGCAGCGCACAGAACACGAATACTGGACCGGGCCGTGGGCCGCCCGCATCACCCGAGAACAATGGCTGCACTCGCGAGCCGACACCGAACACATCGAAACCGCCGATCGCGGCACTCGGCTCGACCTCGTCGACGGCGATCTCGTCCTGTTCCCGGGGCTGTCCGTCCACGCAGTCGGCGGACACACCGCAGGCATGCAGGTGGTCAGAGTGAACACCGACCGCGGCCCGGTGGTGCTGGCCTCCGACGCCAGTCACTTCTACGAGAACTTCGAGGACGACAGCCCGTTCGCGATCCTGCACGCGCTGCCGGACATGTACGGGGCCTTCGACCGAATTCGAGAGCTCGCCGCCGGCACCGGCACCGTCGTACCCGGCCACGATCCTTTGGTCCGACACCGATTCCCCGCCGTGACCGACGCCCCCCGGCGCGCACGCCGTGATCATCGGCTGAGTACAGCGACAACGACGAATCCCCGACCTCGCGATGAGGCCGGGGATTCGTCGTTGTTCAGCAAGTCGATCGGCGCGGATCAGGCGGACTTGTCGCGGCGCTCCGGACGCTCGGGCTTGCGCGGCACGATGGTCGGCAGCACGTTGTCGTTCACGGTCTCGGCAGTCACGACAACCTTCTCCACGTCGTCGCGGCTCGGGATGTCGTACATCACCGGAAGCAGAACTTCTTCCATGATGGCGCGCAGTCCACGAGCACCGGTTCCGCGGAGAATAGCCTGGTCGGCGATTGCGTCGAGGGCCTCGGTGGTGAACTCGAGCTCGACGCCGTCCATGTCGAACAACCGGCGGTACTGCTTGACCAGCGCATTCTTCGGCTCGGACAGAATCGTCACGAGCGATTCCTTGTCCAGGTTCGTCACCGACGCGATCATCGGCAGTCGACCGATGAACTCGGGAATGAGACCGAACTTGATCAGATCCTCCGGCATCACCTCGGCGAAGTGATCCTGAGTGTCCATCTCGGCCTTGGAGCGAACTTCGGCTCCGAATCCGAGCCCGCGCTTGCCGACCCGATCGGACACGATCTTCTCGAGTCCGGCGAATGCACCGGCGACGATGAAGAGCACGTTGGTGGTGTCGATCTGGATGAACTCCTGATGCGGGTGCTTGCGGCCACCCTGCGGCGGCACGCTGGCCTGAGTTCCTTCCAGGATCTTGAGCAGCGCCTGCTGCACGCCTTCACCGGACACGTCACGCGTGATCGACGGGTTCTCGCTCTTGCGAGCGATCTTGTCCACCTCGTCGATGTAGATGATGCCGGTCTCGGCGCGCTTGACGTCGTAGTCCGCTGCCTGGATCAGCTTGAGCAGGATGTTCTCGACATCCTCGCCCACGTAACCGGCCTCGGTGAGGGCGGTGGCGTCGGCGATGGCGAAGGGCACGTTGAGCATCTTGGCCAGAGTCTGCGCGAGGTAGGTCTTTCCGCATCCCGTCGGTCCGAGCATCAGGATGTTCGACTTCGCCAGTTCGACGGATTCGCCTCGCACGTCGCGCGCCTTGTCACCGGCCTGGATGCGCTTGTAGTGGTTGTAGACCGCTACGGCCAACGTGCGCTTGGCAGCGTCCTGACCGATCACGTAGTTCTCGAGAAAGTCCTTGATCTCGGAGGGCTTGGGAAGGTCGTCGAGCTTGACTTCGCTCGACTCGGCCAATTCCTCTTCGATGATCTCGTTGCAGAGGTCGATGCACTCGTCGCAGATGTACACCCCTGGTCCAGCGATGAGCTTCTTGACCTGCTTCTGGCTCTTGCCGCAGAAGGAGCACTTCAGCAGATCGCCACCGTCACCGATGCGTGCCATTCGGAGGTTCCTACTTCCTTGTCCGCGTACGACCCACGCCGACCGGGTGTGGCCGAAACCTTCGTGGGCTACTTCTCGGTCTGTCGTCATGCCGACTTCGGTCGACCGAGTTCTTGGATGCGACGGTACCCGTGTTCGCCGAACATGGGCGGGTTGTTTCCGGTGATTCGCCACCCGATTTCGCCGAATGCAGCATTCGGGTCGTCGATCGCGACCGCCGGGCGGAGTTTCACACTCACACCCGGCGTCGGAATCTTCTGCCGGACCTGTTCGGTCCGACCGGTGGTACTCGCTCTGCTACTTCTGGGCTGAGAGCTTGCGGTACTCGAACACGGTGTCGATGATCCCGTAGTCCTTGGCCTGTTCCGCGGTGAGGATCTTGTCGCGATCGGTGTCCTTGCGGATGACGTCGGGATCCTTGCCGGTGTGGCGGCCGAGGGTGGTCTCCATGAGTCGACGCATGCGCTCGATCTCGGCGGCCTGGATCTCCAGGTCGGACACCTGGCCCTGGATGCCACCGCTCGAGGCTGGTGAATCAGCACGCGGGCGTTGGGCAGCGCCGCACGCTTACCGGGGGTGCCGGCGGCGAGCAGGACGCCGCGGCCGACGGA
>NZ_BAOX01000036.1:0-26465 GCF_000813105.1 Rhodococcus sp. BS-15
GCCCCGGAACGCCCCGATGGTGGTTCGGACTCCGGCCGCGGGCGGTCGAACGGTGATCCCGGCTCCGGCCCCGGCCGTGCCGACTCCCGCAGTGGCGATGTGCCGGGGTTCGGTATCGGGTCCGTTCGGGCCGTTCTCGTCGGCTCCGTCGGTGTTGCGTCGGGTGGTCGGCATGGGTCGGGTGCGAGGTGCCGCCGAGATTCCGTCCGTGCGCCTCATAGGTGCCCACTGGCTCCCACCTGCAGTCCCGCTACTGGGGGAGGAGTCTGTCCGCGATGGGCTCGTCGCGCGGTGGCTTGCATGGGTCGCCGAACAGCCCGAGCGTGCTCGCGGCATCTTTCCCGACGGTCATGGCGGCGAGTCCGCTCCGTCGAAGTCGGCGGTGACGTATCGGCCAGGTGCCCGCGTCGTCGCGTTCGTTCGGGCTGCGTATCGCACGTGTACGTTCCCGAATTGCGACGTGCCGTCGGCTCGGTGTCAGATCGATCATCTGGTTCCGTTCGATCACGACGATCCGGAGCGCGGCGGCTGGACGATCGTGACCAATCTTCAGCCGGTGTGCGTGTTCCATCATCAGGCCAAGACCTCGGGGGGCGTGGTCGGCGGTGATGCTCGCAGGCGGCGCGATTCTGTGGTCGAACTCCCTCGGTCTGCGCAGAGTCACGTTGCCGGAGTTGTGCATCGCGACTCCCCGCCTATCCCGCCGACGGCGAAGGGGCTCGTCCCGGCCAGGAGTGAGCCCGGTCGAACCCACCCGCTGGGAGCTCGAGTACAGCGGGTGTGCACCGCCGACTCTCGACGAATTCCGCTCTGCAGCAACAGATATCGACCGAGGAAAGCTGGCGGAGAAGCGGCGGGCCTACCTCGAACACTGTCGTGTCGTCCATGCACGCGTCCGATACGACCGCACCCGATACGACCCTCCGCCCTTCTGACCGATCAGCGGGGCAACATGTACGTGAACGCTGCTATTGCGGCTATGGCGACGAGGCACCCCGAAACCTCGCGAGCGCCGTGTAGGTGGCGACGAGTAGCCAGAAGCAAACCCGACACAGTTGCTGCACCGACCGCGACCGAGAAGACAATATTGATGACTCGTGTCGATTCCAAGTCGAATATCAGCCAGGACGCCACACCGAGCAGCACAACTGCAGCCGACGGTACTAATACCGACAGCAACGCTCGTCGCTGCTCCGAGTCGATGTTCGACGCCATGTTGTTCATGGTTACTCCCGAGTGTTCAGCATTGAGTCCCGGCGTTGAGACTGACCCAGGGGTGACACGAATTTCGCTTCATCGGCCGAGTAGTCGCTCGCTGACAGACTCGTTATTTCGCAAAGGTTACTAATGCGGATTTTCCCGGTCAAGACCGAATCGAGGGCCGATCTCGTCGGCGCAAAAAGCAGCTCTTCGATGTGGCTTTGCTCGCGAACCCAGCGGTTGTTCGCGCGGATTCTGGATCGCTGAGAGTTGCTTTTCCGCATTCGAGATCCCGCGCTGGTGTGGGCGGTGCCACCCACCTGCTACCTTGAACGCCGTTCAAGTCTCTGGGGCAGGTCACCGCCCCACTCCTTGAGGAGCCACCCGTGTCAGATGTCGACAGCAGTACTCGCCGGCCGAGCCGTAAGGTCAGCCGAATGAACGTCTCCGCCCGCGACATGGCGCAGATCGCGGTGTTCGCAGCACTCATCGCCGCGCTCGGCCTGCCGGGATCGATCACGGTCGGGTTCTCGGGCGTTCCCATCACCCTGCAGACCCTCGGCGTTGTCCTGTGTGGCGCGATCCTCGGTGCTCGCAAGGGCACAGCCGCAGTCCTGGTGTTCCTTGCCCTGACGATGATCGGTCTGCCGCTGCTGGCCGGCGGGCGTACCGGTCTTCAGGCCATGGCCGGCCCCACCGTCGGCTACCTGATCGGCTGGATCGCAGCCGCATTCTTGATCGGCTTTCTCACTGCGCGCATCCTGCCGAAGTACTCGATCGTGCTCGGTCTGGCGATCAACGTGATCGGCGGCATCCTCGTCATCTACGTATTCGGCACCGTCGGTCTGATCCTGCGAACCGACGTCGGAGTCTGGGCCGCGATCACCTCCAACGGGCTGTACGTGCCGGGTGACATCGCCAAAGTCGTCGTCGCCACCGTCGTCGCCAAGAGTGTCCACCGCGCGTACCCGGGCCTGATCAAGGCGTGAATCCGACGCTGGGAGGTCGAGGTCGCGACAACAGCACCGCCATTGTTTGGCGTGGTCGCACACTCACCTACGCCGACCTCGACGCCGCCGTCGAGCAGTGGCCCCACCTCCCGGTGCACGGGGCTCAATCACACGACGCATCAGCATTGGAGCTGCCGGACGCGTTGATCTGCGTTTTCGCGGCAGCCAGGCGGGGCAGCGCGGTGCGAGTCGAGGACCCGGCCACCAGACCGGAACGTGCCGTGCAACCGAGTCCCGACGCGTTCCTGCTGGTGGCGACCTCCGGTTCCACCGGCCGCCCGAAACCGCTCGCTCGCACTGCCGCGTCGTGGGTCGACAGCTTCCCCGAGTTCACCGAGATCACCGGTCTTCGCCCCACCGATACCGTGCTCATCACCGGACCGCTGCACGCCACGATGCACCTGTTCGCCGCGGTGCACGCACTGTGGCTGGGGGCATGCGTCACCGACGATCCTGCCCAGGCCACTGCCGTTCATGCGGTGCCTGCGGTACTCCGTGACGTCCTCCGCCGGATGCCTCGTGCGCGGGTTGCCGTCGCAGCCGGTGCCGGCCTCGACGATGCTGCCGCGCAGGCGATCTCGGCGCAGCAAATCAGGCTGGTCGAGTACTACGGCTCGGCGGAGCTGTCGCTGGTGGCGGCGAGGGTCGTGGGCGAACACTCGTCCCTGAGACTGCTCCGGGACGTCGACGCACGCACCGAGGACGGGTACCTGTTCGTTCGATCGCCGTACGCTGCACTCGGTGCGCGCGGGTGGTTCGGCGTCGGTGATCTGGCCGAATTGAACGGCTCCGAACTCCTCGTCCACGGCCGCGGGGATGCAGCGATCAACGTGGGCGGAACCACCGTGATCGCCGAGGACGTGGAGAACATCCTGACCGCACTCGACGGCGTCCGAGCTGCGGCAGCGATCGGCACACCGCACGCGGTTCTCGGCGAAACGGTCTCCGCCGTCATCGAACTCGACGGAACCCGCCACCTCGACCTCGTTCGCGCCGACGCTCGCGCAGTAATGGCCAAGGAGGCCCTGCCGCGACGCTGGACGGTGGTGCAGCAGTTGCCCCGCACCGCGAGCGGCAAGATCGCTCGGAGGGCCCTACAGTGACTATCTCTGCTGTGAATGTCCCCGTCATCGTGGCGGCGAAACGTACGGCAATCGGTATCGCCGGGCATGGCTTCGCCGATGTCACCGCCCCGAACCTTGCCGCACCGGTGCTGAAAGCTGTTGCAGCAGAGGTCGGCTCACTGGGCATCTCGATCGGCGACGTGATCCTCGGCAACTGTCTCGGTCCCGGCGGCGACGTCGCGCGTGTCTCGTCGCTGCTCGCGGGTCTCGGTGTCGGCGTTCCAGGAGTCACCGTCGATCGGCAGTGTGGATCCGGGCTCGACGCCGTCATGCAGGCTGCGTCGCGCATCCGCAGCGGCGACGAAGCGCTGATTCTGGCCGGTGGCGTCGAATCTGCCAGCACCAGCCCGTGGCGATTCTGGCCGCCGGTCGACGGCCAAGATCCCGTCCGCTACACCCGAGCGCCGTTCGCACCGCACGGCTTCGAGGACCCGGACATGGGTGTGGCAGCGGACGACCTCGCGCGAATCCGCGGTATCGGGCGCGAACGCCAAGATGCTTACGCTGCACGGTCGTTCGCGCGGGCGGCGGCCTGCGACTTCTCGGCCGAGATCGTCATTGTGAACGACGTCGCAACCGATGAGCGCATCCGCCCCAACATGACCGCTCAGCGGCTCGGCAGGCTGCGCCCCACCTTCACCTCCGACGGCACGGTGACCGCGGGCAATTCGTGCGGAATATCCGACGGCGCAGCAGTTCTGGCCATCACCACGGCCGAGCGGGCAGCCGGGATGCCGGCATTGCGCATCCTCGGCAGTGCGGTCGCAGGGTCCGACCCGGCTCTTCCCGGGCTCGGTCCGGTGCCGGCGATCGAGAAGCTGCTCGCCCGCACCGGGGTGGGCCTCGAGGACATCGACACCGTCGAGATCACCGAGGCGTTCGCGTCGGTCGTGCTGGCGGTCTCGGATGAATTGGGCCTCGACGAAGGCCGCATCTGTCCGGAGGGCGGAGCCATCGCGATGGGGCACCCGTGGGGAGCGTCGGGCGCAATTCTGCTGACACGGTTGGCCTCTCGAATGCTGCAACCAGGGGGCCCGGTTCTGGGCCTGGCGGCCTGCGCCATCGGCGGCGGGCAAGGCATAGCGATGCTGGTGGAGCGAGCAACATGAGCGGGTGTTTATGAGCACGATCAAGTTCGAGAACATCTCGCACTCGTTCGGGGAACGGCAGGTGCTCCGCAGCATCGACCTCGAATTCGACGAGCGCCGCATCGGCATCATCGGCTCCAACGGTTCGGGCAAGTCGACGCTCGCCCGGATGATCAACGGTTTGATCAAGCCCGATACCGGCCGCGTCACGGTCGACGGCGTCGACGCTGCGAAGAAGGGTGCGCAGGTTCGCAAGAAGGTCGGCTTCGTGTTCACCGATCCCGATTCGCAGATCGTGATGCCGACGGTCGCAGAGGATCTCGCATTCTCCCTGCGTAGATCAGGGCTCAGCAAAAAAGAGGTGTCGGACCGCGTCGACGAAATCCTGGTCCGCTTCCGTCTCGATCAGCACCGCGACCACCCGGCGCACCTGCTCTCGGGTGGACAGAAGCAACTGCTGGCGATCGGTGCCGTCCTCATCCGACGACCGGAGGTGGTCGTTGCGGACGAACCGACGACGCTGCTCGATCTGCGCAACGGACGCGTCGTAGCGCAGGCTCTCGATTCGATGAACCAGCAAGTCATCGTCGTGACACATCAACTTGCGCTGCTGGACAGCTTCGAGCGCGTCATCGTCATCGACGACGGCCGTATCGCGTTCGACGGCACCCCCGCTGCCGCGGTCCCGGCCTACCGGGAGCTGATCGGATGATCGGTCTCTACCGGCCCGGCACCTCGCTGCTGCACCGGATGAGCCCGGGATCGAAGCTGCTGGCGCTGATCTTCGCGATCCTGGCGACTGTGATCTTCGCGCGCACTCCGCTCGAAGTAGGTGTGGTGGCGCTGCTGGTCGCGGCATTGTTCGCGGTGGCTCGAATCCCGGCGAAAGTTGCACTGGCGCAACTACGTCCGGTGCTGTGGATGCTGCTGATCATCGGCGTCTTCCAGGTGATCATCACTACCTGGCAGCGCGCCGTGGTGGTGTGTGGGGTGCTGGTGATCTCCGTTGCTCTGGCAGCCCTGGTCACCCTCACCACCCGAGTGACCGACATGCTCGACACCGTCACCAGGGCGCTCGGCCCCGTCCGACGCTTCGGCGTCGACCCGGATCGCATCGGACTGCTCTTGGCCCTCGCCATTCGATGCATCCCGCTGCTCGCGTCCATCGTGCAAGAGGTGTCGCAAGCCCGTAAAGCGCGCGGACTTCAGTGGTCGATGACGGCGCTGGCGACGCCGGTGCTGGTGCGCGCCCTCCGTACCGCCGACGCGATGGGTGATGCCCTAGTGGCCCGCGGTGTGGATGACGACGGTGTGGATGACGACGGTGTGGATGACGACGGTGTAGATGACGACGGTGCAGATGATGACGAGTGAGCTTCTCGCCGCCCGGGTAGCGCGGCATTCCGACCGTCCCGAGGCAGCTGTCGTCGATGCGACCGGTGAAATCACCTACCGGGACTTCTGGGATCGGGTGACACGCACGGCAACCGCATTGGCAGGGAAGCGTCGCATCGCGGTACTGCCGACGTCGGATATCGGGTCCTTGGTGGTCGTTGTCGCGGCGATGCATGCCGGGGTCAGTGTCGTTCTGCTGCATCGACATCTGTTGGCTCAGGAATTCGCCGATGTCATCGCGGTGTGTAAGCCCTCGCTGATTGCCGCGCATCCGCGTCAGCATGCGCGATTGCATGGTTGGGGTTCAGGCAACGTGTTCGCACCCGATGATCTTGCACTCGGGCCTACCGAAACCATTCCCGCGCCCGCACCGAATTCCGAGTTGCTCGTGGGCGTCACGTCCGGAACCACCGGCCCGCCCAAGTTGTTCGTGCGCAATCAGGCGTCGTGGGCGGCGACGCTGGATCGCTCCGATGCCCTGCTCGATCTGCGTCGCGGCGATCGGGTGTCCGCACCCGGCACGCTCGATCACACGCACTTCCTCTACGGCGCACTGCACGGGCTCACCCGCGGGGCGACGGTCGACCTACGAGAGCCGACAGCGGCTCTCGAAGATGCTGCGACTCATTTGTATTCGGTCCCGACCATCGCCTGGGACATCGCTCGATCGAGAGTGCGATCGACGAGTGTCCGTGAGGTGCTCTCGTCCGCGGCACGGTGGGCGCAATCGGGTAGGGCCGCACTGGCAGCGGTACTGCCCAATGCAGTGCTGACGCACTTCTACGGCGCGTCCGAGCTCAGTTTCGTCTCCTACGACCGAATCGAAAGCAACGGCACCGAGGTCAGCGGACAGCTGTTCGACGGGGTCGAGGTCGAGATCAGGGACGGGCTGCTGCACGTCCGCAGCGACATGCTGTTCGACGGCTATCTGAGCCGAGTGGGAGACCACACCACCTTGACGAACGGGCCGGACAAAAACGGGTGGATGACGGTCGGCGATCGCGGCAGTGTCGAAGACGGTCGACTGACCTTGCACGGCCGCGGCAGCGAGACGATTGTCCGGGCCGGTCTCACCGTCGAGTTGACTCCGATCGAGGCCGCCTTGCTCGCAGTTCCAGGTGTGCTCGAGGCCGGGGTGGTCGGGTTGTCCCACGACCGAACCGGCGAGGAGCCCGCGGCCGGAGTTGTTGTTGCGCACAACGATCCGATATCCGTGGCGCGGATCCGCCGCCATCTACGCACCGTGCTGCCGGGCCCAAGCCTGCCGGTGGTGCTCGCTGTAGTGGACAGCCTGCCGCGTACGCCGCGCGGCAAGCTCGACCGTCAGGCTTTGGCGGCAACCTTGGCGACGGTGCGCACCGTTGGCTCGCCCGATGCTCCGGTGACGACGAACCAGACGGTGAGCGCCCCGCCGTCGTAGCGGTGGCGCAGAGTGACACGTTCGTTGGCCAGCACCGGGGTCAGGTATTCGATGACGGCGCGGTGCGGCACCGCGGCCAGCTCGGGCACGTCCACCAGCAACTCCTCGATCGCGTGCCAGTAGGCAGCGTTGTTGAGGTGGTTGAACGGGTCGATATCGGTTGCGCGCAAAGGGAAGTGCAGATCGGTGGGCGATTCGGCCGGCACCGGCTCGGTCAGCCATGCCTTCCATCGCAACCGGTGTTGATCGGTGGTGCGCGCCAGCATTTCCAGCGCGCCGTCGCTGATGCGGGTCGGCATTCCGGTGTCCTTGCTGATGTTGATCCAGAAGCCCTCGGTCTCGATGCGCCCACCCTTCGGTGTCGTCAGTGCCACCCGCATGTTCGACCACCGCGTCGACATCGACGAACACCAACGCCGCATGTGCACTCGGTCCGGGAAATGGATCGGCTCGAAGACGTCGATGACGGTGCGCCGCACGATCCACATGGGATCCGTCTTGCCCAGGGGAGTGGCGTCGAGGTTGTCGGTACCGATGTCCTGCAGGTAGCGGGCAACGCCGTCGAACCTCAGTCGGTTGTTCGGATCGATGTCGCCCGTCCGCACCGGCCAGTTGGTCTCGAAGCCCTCACCGGGAGGCGGCTCCGGTGCCAGTTCGTCGTCGAAGCCGGCCGGTTCCACGCGTGCATTGGTCACGACCGCACTGTACGCGGACAGGCCGAGTGTGCACCGCTAGACGATGTGACGGGCGCGCATTCCGTCGAACACCGGTGCTACTCGAACGACGTCGCCGCGTTGGGGTGCATGCACCATCTGCCCGTTGCCCATATAGATCGACACGTGACCCGGCCCGGCCGGTCCGAAGTTTCCGAACAGCAGATCGCCCGGTTGCGCGAGCTCCATCGGGATCTCGGTGCCCACGTTCCACTGAGTTTCCGAGGTGCGGGGCAAGGTCACCTTTCCGCCGGAGGCCTTGTAGAGGGCGTACGACGTCAGGCCCGAGCAGTCGAATCCGCCACCGGACGGTCCGTTGATGTTTCCGCCGCCCCAGACGTACGGCAGTCCCAGGTAGTCCATCGCCAACTGCACCGATCGGCCGCCGATTCCGGTGAGGTCGAGTCCGGCGAACGGGGTGAGGATGGCCGCGAACTGCGCTTCGGTCGCCCGGATGCGAGAGACGTACGGCTTGGTCTGCGTCTCGTAATCGAATGTGCCCGAGGGCATTCCGCCCGACCGCAGTACCGCTCCCGCGCCTGCGTTGTATCCGGCCAGGGTCAGATCCAAGGTGTCACCGGACACCCTGCCTTCCCGCTTCCAACCGTCGACCTGTCCGTAGATATCGCACAGCAGTGTGCCCGACGCCATCACCGAATCACCGATGCTGTTGACGTCGGTGACGCCGTTGCCGTCGTAGTCCTTGCCGTACGTCGCCCAGGTGCCGGGCATGAACTGCCCCGGACCTTGCGCGCCGGTGCTCGAGACCGGAGCAGTGAGGCCGTGTCGAAAGCCGTTCTCGGCGGCATACAGTGCCGCGATCGTCGTCGCCTTGACGCCGCCGCAGATGTTGCCTGCCTTCTGCAGCCACGGCACGAAGGCGGTGATGGCTCCCACTGCACCCAAAGCGATCGGGCCCACATTGATCCCGGTGAACGTGGCGGGTTGGCCCGGAAACAGTGCACGCCTGATGGCCTCGGCCGACGCCATGAATGCCGTCTGGGTGGCGATATCGGCGGCGGTGTACGTGCGGCCGGCAAATTGAACGGCACCGGCACCGAGTGCGGCCGCAGTGGTGGACACCGCACTCGACGAGAACACACTGAACGGCAATGGCGCCGAGGGGGAACCGGTAGCAGCTGCGATGGGGAGGGCGGCCAGTGAATCTTCCGGCGCGGTCGGCACCGCTGCCCCGGTGGCGGCTGCCTCTGGGTCGACTGCTTCTGTGCCGGCGGCTTCTGTGTCGACTGCTTCGATGTCTTCCACCGTCGGCAGGTCGGGGAGCATCGGTTCGGCGGCGGTATGCAGGCCCTCGGCGGCGTCGGAGAGGGTGCGGTCGGCGATGTCGGCGGCAGGTTCGGGCAGAGTGCCCAAGAGTTCGGTCCACTGATCGCTCATCGTCGTTGCCTGATCTTCGGCGGTGGCGGCAATCTCTGCCGCGTGATCCTGCACCGCCTGATCCGGAATCGGAGCCGGGGCGTCCGTTCCGGCGACAACACCGGCGGCGGACACGATGACGGCAACGATGACTGCGAATGGATCGCCTGCCATGTATCGACTCCTGCTACTCGAACGACCTTCCCCGAGCCAGTAGCTGTGATCAGGCTCACTCGGGTGCTGCACCCATCATGCACGGTGCAGCCGTTCGACTCATGAGATTCGCAAAAGGAGTGCCAGGGTTGTCAGAACAAGGTTTTCAGAACAGCGATGCCCAGTAATCCGAGAAGCGGATTCCGATGAGCGCGACGACGATTGCGTACCACACCGCGAGCAGCGTCCAGCGCCATTCGAGGAAGAGACGGCCGACGGTGCCACCGTTGTTCGGGCCGGAGCCGACCAATCGGCTCAGGGCCAGCACGAACAACGGCATCGTCACCGCCCACACCACCATGCAGTAGGGGCACAGGGCGTTGATCTCGTACAGGCTCTCGAAGATCAGCCAGTGCACGAATACTTCGCCGAGCAGCAGGCCAGCGCTCAGTCCGAGCCAGAACCAGTGCGGCAGTTCGACGCGGCCGAGCCACAGCACCCCGGCGACGAGAGCGACGGAGAACGCGACGATGCCGAGGATGGGGTTCGGAAAGCCGAACAGCGCCGCCTGTTTCGTCACCATCACCGACCCGCACGAGAGCACCGGATTCAGGCTGCACGACGGGACGTACGACGCGTCCTCGAGCAGTTTGAACCGCTCGATCGTCAGCGTCAGCGCTGCGAGTAACCCGAGAGCGCTGAACAGGGTGAAGACAGCTGGGCCGACAACTGCGGCACCTGCGCGGGTTCTCATGTCGGTTATCGGATGCTGCTCAGTTACCGGCTGCGGCGGCGAGGATGTTCTCGGGCGTCGGGTTGGCGATGTCGGTGCCGTTGACCCGGACGTTCGGTGTTCCGTTGATGCCTTCGCCGAGGACCGACTGTGTCTGGGTGGTGACCCAATCGGTGTAGCTGCCATCGGTGATGCACGACGCGACGGCGGGGGGAGTCGGCACCTGCAGCGGCGGCGATCGCGACGAGCTCGTCGTCGGTCAGTCCGGTACCGCCCTCGGACGGCTGCTGCTCGAACATGGCGGTGTGCCAGTTCATCCAGTTGTCGCGGTCGTTCTCGGCGACACAGACAGCAGCGCTCGCGGCGCGCGTCGAGTACATGGTTCCGTTCGAGAACCGGTCGAGAATGGAGATGGGGCGATAGTCGACGGCGACATTGCCTGCGGCGGCCAGCTGCTGCAACGTCGATCCGCTGATGGACTCGAAGTTCTTGCACGCCGGGCACTGGAAGTCCTCGACGACGCTGATGACGGTGGTGGCGTCGGGGTTGCCGAAGCGGATGGCACCGTCGTCCGTCAACGAGCTGGGGGTGAGCTGGGCTCCGGTCGACGCGCCGGAGCCTGCGGCGGCAGATGCATCCCCCGACGTCGAATCCTTGTTGACGATGAACAGTGCGATTGCAGCCACGAGCGCGATCAGAACCACTGCGACGACGATCTGGATCAGAGTCCGACGATTCTTGTCGCCGTTCTGCATGGCCTTGATGTCTTTGGAGACGTTCTTGCTCGTGTTCACGCGGCCAGTCTAGGCAGTCGATCCTGAGCGCCGGATGAGAGCTGTATCAGATCGGAGCTGTGTCAGACGAGGGCAGTGTCAAATGAGGGCTGTGTCAGACGAGGGCAGTGTCAGATGAGAGAAGCGAGCCGTTGGATGGCGAATCGGTATCCGTCGATCCCGAGTCCGGCGATGACGCCGCTGGCGATGGGGGAGACGAAGGAGTGGTGCCGAAACTCCTCGCGGGCGTGCACGTTGGAAATGTGCACCTCGATGATCGGCACCTCCGGGATGACGAGTGCGTCGCGCAGTGCCACGGACGTATGCGTCAACCCGCCCGGATTGATGACGATGCCCGACGCCACCCCACGGGCCTCGTGGATCCAGTCGATGAGCTGGCCCTCGTGGTTGGACTGCTCGGCCCGGACGGTGAGTCCGTGCTCGGCGGCGGTCTTCTCGCACAGGGTGACGACGTCGGCGAGAGTGGCGTCGCCGTACACCTCGGGCTGCCTGGTTCCGAGCATGTTCAGATTCGGACCGTTCAATACCAGTACCTGTTCGGCCATGACTCGACTCACTTCCCGTACTCGACGAACTACCGCGGCCCGATCATTTCACAGAGCCCTTGAGAGACTGTTCCGGTGAAAGCAGTGACCGCGTGAGAACAGTGACAGCGTGAGAACAGTGACAGCGTGAGAACAGTGTGGGTGGTGTGGGGCGTCGGTGTCTTCGCCTACATCGTCGGAGTGCTGCACCGGACGTCCTTCGGCGTCGCGGGCCTGAGTGCAGCCGATAGGTTCTCGGTGTCGCCGTCGCTGCTGTCGTCGTTCGTGGTGCTGCAGGTGATCGTGTACGCGGGAATGCAGATCCGGCCGGGGTGCTGCTGGATCGCATCGGTTCGCGCAAGATGATCGCCGCGGGCGCGCTGATCATGGCGTCGGCTCAGATCACGCTGGCGCTCACGGAATCGCTCCCCATCGCGGTGGCTGCGCGGGCGTTCGTCGGTGTCGGTGACGCGCTCACGTTCATCTCGGTGCTGCGGCTGGTGCCCCGCTGGTTCTCGTCGCGACGAGTGCCGATCGTCTCGCAGCTGACCGGTCTGCTCGGCCAGCTCGGCCAAGTGCTCTCCGCGGTCCCGTTCTTGATTTTGTTGAACGGACCCGGCTGGACGTTCGCGTTCGGCAGCGCAGCGGCACTCGGGCTCCTCGCCCTCGTACTGGTTCTCGCGCTCGTCAGGGATCGCCCCGACGACGGTGCTGCCCCCGTATTCGAGCCGACGACGCTGCGACAGACCCTCGCCTCCATCGCCGAGGTGTGGCGTCGGCCCGGCACCCGGCTCGGCTTCTTCTCGCACATGGGCACCCAGTTCTCGATCACGGTCTTCGCCTTGCTGTGGGGTGTGCCGTATCTGACCTCGGCGCAGGGCCTGTCGGCATCGACGGCCGGAGCGTTGCTGACGATATCGGTGCTGGCCGCGGTGGCGTCGGGCATCGTGGTGGGTCTTCTCACCGGGCGCTACCCGATGCGTCGGTCGTGGCTGGTACTGGCGATCATGATCAGCAACGCGACGATGTGGGCGATCGTGTTGGCGCTGCCAGGGCCCGCGCCGCTGTGGTTGCTGGTGCTGCTCGTCGTGGTGACCTCGGTGGGTGGTCCGGGATCGGTGATCGGGTTCGATTACGCCCGCACGTTCAATCCGAGCGCCAATCTGGGGACGGCGCAGGGGATGGTGAATATCGGCGGCTTCCTGGCTTCGCTGTTGGTGATCGCGGCGATCGGATGGATTCTCGACGCGATGGGCGGCTACACGTTCGACGGTTTCCGGGTGGCGTTGCTCGCGCAGTTCCCGGTGTGGATCGTCGCTATCACCGGGGTTCTGTTGACGCGGCGCAAGACTCGGCGGGTGCTCGCTGCCGAGGGCATTCACCCGCACACGATGCGTGAGGTGCGCGACCGAATGAGGCGTAAGTAGACCACCTGCCTTGATTCGTTGCACAGACGGCGTTCTGCGCGCATGCTGGTGTCCCGAATATCGTTGTAGGACACAAGTAAATGCTATGTAAAGGTGAATTCAAGAGATGGTTACCGAGCCTGAAGTGAAGCGCGCGAGCGGCGAGTATTCGCATCGCGAGATCATGACGATCCTGTCGGGCCTGATGATGGGAATGTTCCTCGCGGCCCTCGACCAGACCATCGTCTCGACGTCCGTCCGGACCATCGCCGACGACCTCAACGGGTTCTCGGTTCTGGCCTGGGTGACGACGGCCTACCTCATCACCTCGACGGTCTCGACCCCGTTGTACGGCAAGCTGTCCGACCTGTACGGGCGCAAGCCGTTCTTCATGACGGCCATCTCGATCTTCGTCGTCGGATCGATGCTGTGCGGCATCGCGACGTCGATGTACGAGCTCGCCGCCTTCCGTGCCGTCCAAGGCCTCGGTGCAGGTGGTCTGATGTCGATGGCCCTGGCGATCATCGGCGATATCGTCCCGCCGCGCGAACGTGCCAAGTACCAGGGCTACTTCCTGGCCGTGTTCGGGACGTCCAGCGTGCTCGGGCCGGTCGTCGGTGGACTGCTCGCCGGGCAGTCGTCGATCCTCGGAATCACTGGCTGGCGTTGGGTTTTCTACATCAACGTCCCGCTGGGCATCATCGCACTCGTGGTGGTGTGGCGAGTACTGAACCTGCCGGTGTATCGCCGCGAGGCGCGCGTCGACTGGTGGGGCGCAGTACTTCTCAGCGTCGGCCTCGTGCCGCTGCTCATCATCGCCGAGCAGGGACGTGTGTGGGGATGGAGCTCGCCGCGGGCCCTGCTGTGCTTCGGAATCGGCATCGTCGGCGTCATCGCGTTCGTGCTCGCCGAGATCAAGATGGGCGACGACGCCTGATCCCCATGCGATTCTTCCGAAACCCGTTGTTCTCGTTGTGTATTGCTGTCAGCGTCATCGCCGGCGCGGCCATGTTCGGCGGCATCTCGCTGCTGCCGCAGTACCTGCAGGTGGTCAAGGGATCCTCGCCGACGGTGGCCGGCTACCAGACCTTGCCCCTCGTCGGTGCCTGATGATCGCGTCGATCGTCTCGGGTCGGATGATCTCGAAGACGGGGCGCTACAAGATCTTTCCGATCGTCGGTACGGCACTGATGGCCATCGCGATGTTCGTCTTCCACTACGTACACGCCGACACCCCGCTGTGGCAGACGATGGTCGTCATGGGCGTGTTCGGCCTCGGTCTCGGTTCGATGATGCAGCCGCTGACCCTGGCCATCCAGAACGCTATGCCGCCCAAGGACATGGGTGTATCCACCTCTGCCGCAACGTTCTTCCGACAGATCGGTGCGACTGTGGGCGTTGCCGTCTTCCTGTCCATGCTGTTCACCCAGCTGACCCCGAAGACGGGTGACGCGTTGGTTGCCGCGAGTTCGACCCCGGCGTTCCAGCAGGCGGTACAGAGCGCCGCAACCAGTTCCGATCCTCTTCAGTCCGGCTTCGCTCAGGCAATCGCCTCGGGTGACGCCTCCGTTGCAGGCAGTGCACTGCAGGACAGTTCGTTCATCCAGAAGCTCGAACCGGCTCTTGCCGAGCCGTTCCGCATCGGGTTCTCCGACGCCATGGACTACGTGTTCCTGGCAGTGTCGATCCTGATGCTCCTCGGATTCGTGCTGGTGCTCTTCTTGAAAGAAGTGCCGCTGCGGACGATGTCGGGTCTGGCCGCTGCGCAGCAGGAACGAGACGAAGAACGAGCGAACGAGGCGGGGCCCGGTCTGGTCTGATCGGGGCCCTCCGGTGAGTTTCGGGCGACGCGCAGGTCTGCACAGGTAGCCGGGCGAGGCCGCCGCTGGTGGATCCGGGTGCGTATGGGAGTTTCATGACAGACCGCTGGGTACAGCTGGGGCCGGTACAGACCTGGTACGCGGAGGTCGGCGACGGTGAGCCGGTGGTGTTTCTGCACCCCGGTGGTGTCGACGCGCGGGCGCTCGACGTCACCGTCGCCGGCCTGGCGTCGACGATGCGGGTGTACACCCCCGAGCGTCGGGGCCACGGCCGAACCCCCGATGTCGAGGGGCCCGGACTGTCGACGGCGTTGACGTTTGCGGATATGGCCGCCGACACCATCGCGTTCATCGAGCAGGTGGTCGGCGGACCGACGAAGCTGGCGGGGTGCAGTGACGGCGGCGTGGTGGCCCTGCTCGTCGCATTGGAGAGACCGGATCTGGTGGAGCGCCTCGCCTGCGTGGCAAGCGTGTTCCACCGCGACGGCTGGGGCGGTGGAATGTCCGGCCAGACCGAGCGAAGCGATTTCGTGCGCAGGCTCGATGACATGCACAGCGCAGATCCGGCCCTGACGCCCGAGATGCTGGCCGGGCTGTCGGTCCGCACGCTGGTGATGATCGGCGACGACGACGAGGTGAGCATCGAGCACGCCACCGAGTTCTATCGCAGCGCGCCGGTCGCCGAACTGTCGATCGTGCCGGGCACTTCCCATGGGCTCTTGGTAGAGAAGCCTGCGCTGTGCAACGCGATCCTGCTGGACTTCCTCACTCGAGACTCAGTCCAGACTTTCGCGCCGATTCGGCGGGCGTGACGGTCTCGGCCGGAACAACGGTGCGCACGAGACCTGCGAACAGGACGTCCAGGCCACACTCGAGTTCGTGGGCACCGTCGTACGCGGTGATGAGCGGCGGCAGAGTGGACAGCATCGGAAATTCGTCCACGGGTAGTCGGCGCAACGCCAGGCTGAGGCGGTCGCCGGTCTCGTCGGGGTTCTCGGGCATTTCCTGAGTCTCGCTCAGCAGGTGACCGCGGAGGAAGGACTTGAGCAGCCGATAGGTCGACAACGCCTCGGGTGCGGTGAATCCTGCGTTGACCAGCAACGCCAGCACGCTTTCGAGTGACCTCAAAGACATCGTGGTGCCCAGTCCGAGCGGCGTTCGATGAGGGCGGGTGCACAGCAGAATTACCGCGTGCGGATGCTCGAGTGCGAGACAGCGATAGTGCCGAGCGAACACTCGCAGCTGTCGCTGCCAATCGGCATCGGTCACATCGACCGTCACGAGCGGACTGAGGATCGAATCGGCGATGGCGTCGAGTAGTGCCTCCTTGGTCGGGAGGTACCGGTACACGGTCATCGGATCGCGATCGATCGACGCCGCGAGGCTCCGGATCGACAGGCTGTCGATCCGGAGCGATCGACGATGCACAGCGCGGCCGACACCACGTACTCGCGGTTGATCTTGCCCCTGGAGTGTGGGCCCAATCGGTCTGTTGTGGACATCGGCTGGCACCCCTTTCGTACAGCAGTAGACCGACCGGTAAGTAGCCGCAAACAAACTTGTTGTTCGGCAACACTTTTCGCTTGATTCGGGATGCTACACGTGGTGCGCTGTAGCTCTACACCGTAGAGATGCGGGGAAACTCATAGTTGCGGCGGTTGGTACACCGGGTCGCCGGTTCCGGGGCAACTGGGACCGTCGATCGTTGCGGGGCATGTGGATTGGGGCGGCAACCCCGGTGTCTTCTACCGGCTCCGTGATCTCGAACAGGGCGACGATGTCACCGTCGTCAGCCAGGACTGCAACACGGTCCGATTCGTCGTCAGCGCGGTGGAGCAGTATCCGAAGGATGCGTTCCCCACCGACAAGGTCTACGGAGACATCGACCACCCCGGCTTGCGCTTGATCACCTGTGGGGGCCAATTCGACTCGGACATCTCGAGTTACGACGACAATATCGTCGTGTACGCCGATCGCGTCTGAGCGGGCTCTTTCGCTCACAGCAAGTTCGCAGGCTGCTCCCAGCCCGGCCGACGGTCCATCGCACATTCTCGTAGTCGACAACTTCGACGAACAGGATCTGCGATGACTGCCCAACTCGACCGACCGGCCGCGATGCCTCCGTCGCACGCCCGCCAGCCGTCCTGGCAGGACAGGTGGTGGTACCGACGCCGGCACCTGCTCGGGCTGCTGGTTCTGCTCGCGGCCACAGCGACGCTGTACCTGTGGAATCTGACGGCAAGTGGCTACGCGAACACCTTCTACGCCGCTGCGGTGCAGGCAGGCACCAAGGACTGGACGGCGTGGTTCTTCGGATCGCTCGATTCCGAGAACTTCATCACCGTCGACAAACCGCCCGCAGCACTGTGGGTTATGGGACTGTCGGCGCGACTCTTCGGGTTCTCGAGCTTCAGCTTGCTTCTGCCGCAGGCGTTGATGGGTGTCGCCTCGGTGGCGACGGTGTACGCCGCGGTCAAGCGCGTCGCGAACCCAACGGCCGGTTTGCTCGCCGGCTTCACCCTGGCGTCGATTCCGGCGGCAGCGTTGATGTTCGACTTCGACAATCCCGACGCGCTGCTGGTTCTCCTCATGACGCTCGGCGGCTACTTCGTCGTGCGGTCTCTGCAGACAGCAACCGGACGTCGTGCCGCGATGTGGCTGGCCTTCGCCGGCGTGGCCCTCGGATTCGCGTTCCTGACGAAAATGTTGCAGGGGCTGCTGGTGTTGCCGGCGTTCGGTCTTACGTATCTCGTTGCAGGACAGGCACAGTTACGGGCCCGGTTGTTGCATCTCGTCGGCGCATTCGCGGCGCTGATCGTCGCTGCGGGGTGGTGGGTGTTGACGGTTCAGCTGTGGCCGGAGAGTGCCCGACCGTACATCGGCGGGTCCACCGACAACACCGTGATGGATCTGGTGCTCGGGTACAACGGTCTCGGACGCATCTTCGGTAACACCGGTGGTGGTGGGATGGAGGCTCCGGCCGGAATGCGGGCTGGTGCTGCCGGATCGAGCTTCGGTGGGTCGACCGGTCTCGATCGACTGTTCGGCAGTGAGATGGGAATTCAGATCTCGTGGCTCATCCCGGCTGCGCTGGTGGCGTTGGTATTCGGCTGATAGCTCGTGGGCGAGCACCACGGACCGATCTGTTGCGGGCGTCGATGATCCTGTGGGGCGGCTGGTTCCTCGTGACGGCGCTGATCTTCAGCTACATGTCCGGAACCATCCACCCGTACTACACCGTAGCGCTGGCTCCGGCTCTCGCCGGGATGATCGGAACGGGCGGGTACGCGCTGTGGCTCCGACGCGAATCAGTCTGGGGCAGAGCCGGCATGGCATCGATGATGATCGCGGCCGGGATCTGGAGTTGGGTGTTGTTGCAGCGCAACGTGGACTGGCTGCCGGCGTTGAAATGGATCCTGTTGGTGGGAACCGTCGTCGCTGCTGTTGTGGTCCTGATTGCCGGGCGCTACACGAAGCTCACGGCGGCAGCACTGATTCTCGGTGCCGTGGCAGGTCTGGGCGGAGGGGCGTCGTACGCCATCGCTACGACTACCAACGCGCACAGCGGGTCGGTTCCGACCGCAGGTCCTACCGGTGCAGTCAGCGACGGCGGGATGGGTGGCATGGGTGGCGGAATGCCTACCGGTGGAATGCCGCCCGGTGGAATGCCGAACGGTGCTGCGGTCCCGGACGGTGCTGCGGTCCCGGACGGTGCTGCGGCTGCGGCGGACCTGCCGGCTGGATTCGGCAGCGGTGACGGCGGTACGGGCGACACGGACGGCATGCCCAGCATGGGTGGCGGTATGGGCGGTGAGTCCAACGAGGAGTTGTCGGCTCTGCTCGAGTCGACGACGACGAAATGGTCTGCTGCGGTGAACGGTTCCATGTCGGCTGCGGGGTACGAGTTGTCGTCCGATACTGCGGTCATGGCAATCGGCGGTTGGAGCGATGATCCTGCGCCGTCGCTCGACGAGTTCATCGAGTACGTCTCCAACCACGAAGTGACGTACTACGTCTCCGGCGGGATGGGTGGCGGTATGGCGCGTGGGGGAATGGGCGGCGACTCGGAGAGTACGTCCTCGCAGATCCAGCAATGGGTCGAGGCGAACTTCACGGCCACCACGGTCGGCGGCGCGACGGTGTACGACTTGAGTACCTACGCAGGCTGACGCCCGCGAATCTGACAGGCACAGTTGTTCCGCCGCAGACACATTCGACTGCGGCGGAACGCCTGTGTGCACTTCTCGGGCTCGGTCAGAAGGGCGGTGGCTCGTCCTCGGGTGCCGAGGTGGGCATCGGGGTCGGGTGTGGTTCCGCCGGCGTAGAAGTCGACGAATCACGCTGATGCGCTGTCCCTCTCGGCTTCGAGTGGATCTTCGGCAGGTGGCTGGAGTCCGCGAGTTGCGTCGTGCCTGTAACGGTGACTGCGGTGGTGCCGGCATCGGAGATCCAGAGCTCGACACCATCGGCGAGCATGACAGGAGTCCACAGGCCCTTGGTCTCGAGGCTGTGGTGGTAGCGGCACAGGCAGTGCAGGTTGGTGTCGATTGTCGATCCTCCGGTCGCGGGGTTGCGATGGAAATACGGAACGATGTGGTCGATCTCGCATTGCTGGGCCGGTACGTCGCAGCCAGGATGTCGGCAGGTGCGATCGCGATACCGAATACGTTCTGCAAGTGCAGTAGTGGGCCGATAGACGAGCGCTCCGGGTGGTGGCAGCACAAGACCGCCGTGCCCGTCCGGGTGCAGTGCGAGCCCGAGTGCGGGATCTGCGGCAATCGCGGCTTCGAGTTCGGCAACGAAGGTGTAGGTGCCGCGATACGGCGAGGTGACACAGCTGCTTCGCGGTGTTTGTGCGGACTGCTGCGCCCGCGGGGGCCGGCGAGTTCCCGGGCGTATTCGGCATCGATGGTGCCGTGCCCGGACAGGTGAGCAGGATTGGACAGCAGACCGGCGAGCGTGGCGAGGCCGACCGTGATCACCGTCAGCGGCGCACGCCGATCCGGGTGTGAGGTATCGGCCGTGCACGGGTCTTCCTCGGTAGGTTCGCACATACATGCCATGCAAGACTCCTGATACAGCAGAGCAACATACGCGGCCGCACGCTTCTGCCCTCGGATACGTGGATCGCGCCGACAGACGGTGGCGGCCATCTCGTTGATGAGTTGCCAGGCAGCTGCGGCGTCGGCCGCGGTGAGGTCGGCCTTCAGCGTCGACAACACATCTTTGTCGGTGTACGTGACGTTGGTGTGCCGTTCCAAGTCCTTGCATAGAGCGGCAGCCTGCTCGGGCACGATGCGATACATGATCGACCAGATTTCCGTCGCCAGCGGGCCCGGTGACAGGCGTCGCGCAGCGCACAGAACCTCGCCTTGGACGGCCGTCGCCGCGTCCTGCGTCAGGTTGTGGGTGCAGCGATATATCGCGCGGACGCGAGGCAGATCGAGTTCCCCGTCCTCGAACGCGGCTGCGACGGCAGGAAGCCGAAGTCGAAGGTCCGTACCGACCTCGGCATACGTGTTCGCGACGGTCTTCGAGCAACCAAGAACGTGCGCAATTTCGGAAGCCGCATAGTTGCCCGCGTCCTGAATGACATCACCGACGAGGACGTTCTGATGAATACACGTATCCCAGATGGCGGCGGCCAGAGCGACCTTGTGAGCGCACGCCTGATTCTCCAGAATCGCGACGTCGCGGAGCTCGCCCAGCACTGCGCTGTCGATGTACGGCTTCGATTGTGGGCCGAGATAGGCCGCGAACCGACTGCGCGTCGATGTGGTCACTGTGTCATCGCCCCCCGGCAGATGGTCCAACAAAAAGTAGAACGTGCGTTCGATAGTACGCCCATGTGACACCTCCGTCAACACCAATAGTGTTGCGGTGAAACAGAATCGACGTGCACGCGCCTATACACCGACCCACCGACACGAAGTCTTGACCCTGACGCCGGGTCAGGGCGCGCGGTCACACGAGCGAGAACCGCTCCAGTACTACTTGGGTGTCGTCGTTCACGGTGAAGTGCGGATCGCCCAGTTCTTCGCGGACCTCCGCCGACTGCCAGAACCTCTCGTGCCCAGCCCGCCACTGCGCAACGTCGATGTACCCCTCACCCTCGTCGAGGGCGTGGCGCAACGAAACGTCCTTCAGCGCAACGATATCGACCGCAGCAGTCTCGATGACTCCCACCACGACACCCGCCGAATCCACCATTGCGCCGCGTTCGCCGACTCTCGGCAGCTCCTCGTCGGCATACTGCGCCAACAGGCTTGCTGTACTGGTCTTCTCGCCGGAAAGAACGGCCGCGACCAGGGCGTCCCGCAGGGGGCCGGGGTAAGCGAATTCGACAATCGGTAGATCGGTCACGCACCCATCATATTTCGATGTCGGCCCACACCAGTCGATGGTCCGACGGATGCTCGGCCTGATTCGGCCAATACACCTGCGAATCGATCACCGTCAGATCGTCCGAGGGCAACACGTAGTCCACGCGCAGGTCGCCCGGCGTCGGGTCGGCGAAATCGGCTGTGTCCGTGCCGTGTTCAGTCGAGGCGGGTGCCGGATCCTGAACCCGCGGATGGTCGAGGACCTGCGCGATGGCACCGGCAACCGAATCGCCGTCGACCGGATCGCTGTTCTGATCTCCCATCATGACGAACGATGCTCCGTCCTCCAGCCCGCCGCGCACACCGTTGTCGTCGTAGAGGTAGTCCGCGCCCGAGATGTAGTCGGCACTGAGCCTGATCTCGTCGTGGTTGCGCTTGCCGTTGCGATCTTCGGGTCCGTCGAAGGACGGGGGAGTGGGATGCGACGCAAGCACGTGCAACGTCTTCCCGTTCACATCGATCGGCACGTCCCAGTGCGATTTGCTGGACAGTCGAAGCCGGTCGGACACGTCGCCGTAGTAGTCGCGCGGCAACAGCGAATCCGGCATGTCCTTCCACAGAAAATTCTGGAACGTGCGTACCGAATCGGTCGCGATCGGAAACTTCGAGTACACGACCATTCCGTACTGGCCCGGGAACTGACCGAACCCCCAGGCGTCGCCCGGTCTGCCGAGCTCGCCGTCCCGGTCCAGGTCGAGTCCCGAATCGACGCCCGTGTTCACCGGTGCAGTGAAGGAGTGCGGGTACTGCCCGTCGAGGTAGTTGTCGTTGAACAAGGCCACTGCGTCGTCGCCCGAATAGTCGAACTCGTTGACCAGCAACACATCCGGTGAGTTCGCGGCGATCACATCCGCCGCAGCCCGAGCCTGGGCATTCTCGCCGGTCAGATCGGTCACCAACTGCCCGGCCACCGGCCGATTGAGGCTGGCGTTGAATGTCGCCACTCGTATCGGCGTCGTGACCGATTCGAGTCGGTCGGCATCAGGGTCGGACGAGGAGCAACCGGCGGCCATGGCGGCGAGGGTAACGGTGATGGCCACGAGTCTCGACATTCTCACGCTCGTCACCGTAGAGACGGCAAGCGAACACGAGGTTACGAATTAACAAGCAGGCGTGCTTGCTTTTTTCGGAGCCTCCTGTGAAGCTGGGTTCATGGCAGACCTCGACCTTCTCGTCGACGACCTCCGCGCCGAGGGCAACGACCTCGATGCACTCGTGGCCGAGCTGACTCCGGAACAATGGGCGGCACCGACACCGGCCGCGGGCTGGACCGTCGCGCATCAGATCGCGCATCTTTCCTGGACCGACCACGTCGCGGAGCGAACTACGTCCGCAGCGTCCGGCGATACCGAGGCCAAGGAGGAGTTCGCTCTCATTCTGAAGAAGGCATGGGAGAACCCCACCGGCTTCGTCGACGAGGCCGCCGAAGAAGAATCTCGTAACCCGAACCTTCTGAGCGAATGGCGAACCCGACGCACCGCCATGACGGACGCGCTGATGCAGGTGCCGTCCGGGACCAAGATCGACTGGTTCGGCCCCCCGATGAGTGCGGCGTCCATGGCCACAGCGCGTCTGATGGAGACCTGGGCGCACGGTCAGGATGTCGCCGACGCGGTGGGCGTCACCCGCGTTCCCACCGACCGAATCCGCGGAGTCGCGCACATCGGCGTCCGCACAAGGGATTTCGCCTACGCGGTCAACCAGCAGGCTCCGCCCACCGAACCGTTTCGAGTCGAGCTCGCCGCGCCGTCGGGAGAGCTCTGGACCTGGGGACCCGAGAACGCCGACCAGCGGGTGAGCGGTCCCGCACTCGACTTCTGCCTCCTCGTCACCCAGCGCGCTCACCGCGACGACCTCGGCATCCACGCCGAGGGAACCGATGCCGCGCACTGGCTCACCATCGCCCAAGCCTTCGCAGGCCCTCCCGGGATCGGACGACCACAGTCAGGACGAGCGAAAGCATGACAGTACGAATCGGCAATTGCTCCGGCTTCTATGGAGACCGGCTGTCTGCGATGCGCGAGATGCTCGAGGGCGGCGAACTCGACTACCTCACGGGCGACTACCTCGCCGAGCTGACGATGCTCATTCTCGGCCGCGATCGTATGAAGGACGCGACCCGTGGTTACGCCAAAACCTTTCTGCGGCAAGCAGAAGACTGCCTGGGCTTGGCCCTGGACAAGGGTGTCAAGATCGTCGCCAACGCAGGCGGACTCAATCCCCGAGGCCTGGCCGAGGCGTTGGAGAAGCTGGACTCCGGCGCGAAGATCGCCTACGTCGACGGCGACGACCTTCTCGGCAGAGCGGCCGAACTCGGCTCGGTAACCCGCTGACCGCGAATGCCTACCTCGGCGCGTGGGGCATCGTGGAATGCCTGAACTCCGGTGCAGACGTCGTCGTCACCGGGCGCGCAACCGACGCCAGCGTCATCGTCGGACCTGCGGCAGCCCACTTCGGCTGGACTCCCACCGATTACGACGCGTTGGCCGGGGCCGTGATCGCCGGGCACGTCATCGAATGCGGAACACAGGCGACGGGTGGCAACTACTCCTTCTTCACCGAGATCGCAGACATGGCTCGTCCCGGGTTCCCCATCGCCGAGATCGAGTCCGACGGTTCGTCCGTCATCACCAAGCACGAGGCACCGGCGGTGCCGTCAGCGTCGGTACCGTGACCGCTCAGCTGCTGTACGAAATCACCGGCGGGCGTTACGCGAACCCCGACGTCACCGCGCGCATCGATTCGGCGATCCTGTCGCAGGAGTCCAGCGATCGGGTGTCCATCACCGGCGTGACCGGCGAAGCTCCACCGCCCACCTACAAGGTTTCCCTCAACTCGCTCGGCGGGTTCCGCAACGAATTCACCATGGTGCTCACCGGTCTCGATATCGAGGCCAAAGCAGAACTGGCGCAACGGCAATTCGAGTCCTGGCTCCCTGCGCGGCCCGCCGAGCTGGCCTGGACCCTGGTCCGCACCGACAAGCCCGACGCCGCGACCGAAGAGACGGCCAGCGCGCTGCTGCGCTGTGTTGCTCGCGACAGCAACCCCGACGCCGTCGGACGTCAGTTCTCAGCGGTAGCAGTCGAACTGGCACTGGCCAGCTATCCCGGCTTCTCGGTGACCGCGCCACCCGGAAACGGTGCGCCGTACGGAGTGTTCACGGCAGGCTTCGTCGACGCAGCGAGGTACCGCACACCGCGCACCTGGCCGACGGGACCGAAACTTCCGTGGCTCCGTCGCAGCAGACGCAGGTTCTGGAGCCCGTGGAAGAACCGGCGCTGCCTGCTCCGAGAGCAGCCGAAGCGACCATCAGGCTTCCGCTCGGCACCATCGCCGCGGCCCGAAGCGGCGACAAGGGCGGCAACGCCAACGTCGGGGTCTGGGTTCGCACCGACGACGAATTCGCCTGGCTGGTCCACGCATTGACTGTCGAGACTCTGAAGCAGATGCTGCCCGAGGCCGAGCCGCTCACCGTCACCCGCCACGTTCTGCCCAATCTGCGGGCCGTGAACTTCGTCATCGAGGGCATCCTCGGCCAGGGCGTCGCATCGCAGGCCCGATTCGATCCACAGGCCAAGGGGCTCGGTGAGTGGCTGCGGTCGCGGCACATCGACATTCCCGAAACCCTCGCTTACAAGGGAGCACTCGTATGAGTATCTGGACGACGCCGGAGCGTCAGCAGCTTCGAAAGACCGTGCGCAGCTTTGTCGAACACGACATCGCACCGCACATGAATCAATGGGAAGCCGACGGCGAGATTCCGCGTGATCTGCACAAGAAGGCGGCGGCTCTCGGTCTGCTCGGAGCCGGCTTTCCCGAGGAGGTCGGTGGCAGCGGCGGGGATCTGGCCGACGCGGTCGTGATCTGCGAGGAAATGCATCAGGCAGGCGCGTCGGGTGGCTTGTTCGCATCGCTGTTCACCTGCGGAATTGCGTTGCCGCACTTGATTGCTGCCGGTGATCGGCAGCAGATCGAGAAGTGGGTCGAGCCCACGTTGGCGGGGGAGAAGATCGGCTCGCTGGCGATCACCGAGCCCGGTGGCGGTTCGGACGTCGGCCACCTCAGGACGAAGGCGGTCAAGGACGGCGATCACTACGTCGTCAACGGATCCAAGACGTACATCACCTCGGGGTGCCGAGCTGATTTCGTCGTCACTGCGGTCCGTACCGGAGGCGAAGGCGCAGGCGGTGTCTCCTTGCTCGTTATCGAGAAGGGCACACCCGGGTTCGAGGTGACGAGCAAGCTCGACAAGATGGGTTGGCGCGCATCGGACACCGCGGAGCTGTCGTTCGTCGACGCCCGCGTCCCCGTCGCCAATCTCGTCGGTGCCGAGAACAGCGGCTTCGCGCAGATCGCGCAGGCATTTCTCGCCGAGCGCATCGCTCTCGCCGCTCAGGCCTACGCCAGCGCTCAGCGATGCCTCGATCTCACTCTGCAGTGGGTCCGCGATCGCGAGACCTTCGGAAAGCCGCTCATCGCACGGCAATCCGTACAGAACACCGTCACCGAAATGGCTCGCAAGATCGACATCGCGCGGGTCTACACGCGATCCCTCGTCGAGAGGTCCCTGGCTGAGAAGCACGACTTCATCGCCGAGGTCTGCTTCGCGAAGAACACCGCCGTCGAGTCCGGAGAGTGGGTCGCCAATCAGGCGGTACAGCTCTTCGGCGGGCTCGGCTACATGCGTGAGAGCGAGGTCGAGCGGCAGTACCGCGATATGCGCATCCTCGGCATCGGCGGCGGTACCACCGAAATCCTCACCGGGCTGGCAGCGAAACGATTGGGGTACCAGGCATGAGCGTGCTCAAGTCCACCCTCGACACCGCATCGGAGCAGTACACCGGAAGCGTCGAGGCGATGAACACCAAACTCGGCGAGATCGACGCCGAGCACTCGAAGGCTCTGCTCGGTGGCGGTCAGAAGTACGTCGAGCGACACAAGAAGCGCGGCAAGCTTCTGGCACGTGAACGCATCGAGTTGCTGATCGACGAGGACTCGGCATTTCTCGAACTGTGCCCACTCGCGGCCTGGGGCAGCGACTTTCCCGTCGGGGCCAGCACCGTCATGGGTATCGGCGTCGTGTGCGGAGTCGAGTGCCTCATCGTGGCCAACGATCCGACGGTCCGCGGCGGAGCCAGCAACCCGTGGACGCTGAAGAAGGGTTTCCGCGGCAACGACATCGCCACGCAGAACCGGCTTCCGGTGATCTCCCTGGTCGAATCCGGTGGAGCCGATCTGCCGACGCAGAAGGAGGTGTTCATCCCGGGTGGTCGCATGTTCCGTGATCTGACGCAGCTCTCGGCGGCGGGCATCCCCACGATCGCC
>NZ_BAOX01000035.1:0-26571 GCF_000813105.1 Rhodococcus sp. BS-15
TGCCGGTCGACGACCGCGCCCGGAGCTGCCCACAGCTGGATCGACGAGGCCCACGGGCGGCGCGACGCGGCAGCGGAGCGGCGATCAACGCCGTCACTCCGCGGCCGTAGATTCCCACCGCACCCTGGCCGCCGCGGTCCCTCAGACCCAGGCCGGAGAGAGTCGAAGGAAGACGGGCGGAGTCGATCCGGTCGGCGAACGAGGCGATGTCGAGACCGTCCTGCTGCTGCACATCGGTACCCGGTGGTGGGACGAAACGGACGGTATCGGCGTCGGGGGTCGCGGAGGAGAAGTCGAGGAATCCGGTGCTGACGATAGGGCGAGTGGCCCCGTCGCCCAGCACGTCCACCTGCAGCGGCAGCCCAGTCTCTGGGTCGGCCCACACATCGACCTCCGTGATGGTGCTCTGCGGCTCGTTGGGAATCAGCCGCAGGCCGGGGGCGTCCCGGCCGGCAATCCGACGGGTCGGCAGCCGGGTGACCTCGTCGGCGGTCGCCTCGCTGAGCAACCGCTGCCCGAGCTCCGGGGGTAGCAGGTCGGCTTGGCGAGGCAGGCGCAGACTGGGCTCGGGGACCGGGGTCACCACGGCCGTGTTCTGTTCGTAGTCCCAACTCCACAGTCGCGCCGGGCTCCGGTAGAGACCGCGCTCACCGGCGAGGCGCACGGTGTCGACGCGCCAGCTGTCCGGGCTGCGATACCAGGCACGCAGGGTCGTGGTGTCGCCCAACAGATCCGGTAGCCCGCCGAGTCCGTCGGTGACCGGCAGGGTGACACCGCCGACCGACTGGGCGTAGCCCGAGTACGGGGTCGCGGTGGAGGACTGGACGCGGGAGAGCAGTTCGGCCGCACCGATGTCCGACGCGTCGACGGGCAAGCGCTCGATCACCGAGGGCGTGGCGACGAGCACGGCGATGCCGAGCACCACTGCCAGCCACCGCCACTTCTTGTGCACTACATCGACCGTACGGACGTACCCGTTGTGCCGCAGGTGGGCGGTACAAAGCCCGCGTCAGCCGACGAGCACGAACTCCGCGAGACCGTAACTCACACCGTTGATCTGAAGCTCGATCGAGTGCGGACCGGGGTAGTACTTCCGTGTGGTCAGCGTCTTGAACGAGTGTTGCCGCGCAACGTCGATGCTCTCACCGGGTGCGATCGTTTTCGTCGTCAACTTGAACGTCTTCCCTGTCACCCCACCGTTGGCTTTGGTGTGGTGGACGATGTAGTCGATCGCGACCTTTGCCGGTTCGGTGCCGACATTGCGGATCGACGCATCGAAGTGCACGCTGCCGCCGATCCGTAGCTCCGCAACGTCGAGGGTGGGTCCTGTCACCTCCAGGTCGGCCGGAGCGAAGCCCAATAGTGCAAGGGCGTCGGTGTTTCCGTTCTTGATCACCGTCCGAAGCGCGTGTCGCACGAGCCGGTCGGTGTGTGCGTCCGGGTCGTCGAGCCACCGGGCCGCGGTCCGGACGACCAAGTCCGCGACATCTCGCTGAAGTCGTTGAGGTGGTTGGCCACCGACCGTCGAACGTAGTCACTGTCGTCTCGGTAAAGCCGGTCCAGGATCGAGACCGTGACGCCCGGCCGCGCAAGAATCTCGGGGACGCGCACCGACCACGGCAGGTACGGCCGGGTGCCTTCCGATGCCAGACGACGCACGTGCTCGTCCGAGTATTGCGTCCATTCGAGCGCGATCGCGAGAGCCCGATCCGCATCGGCTCGCAGAAAAGTGCGGATGGCGAACTCCGAGGTGAGTCGCCCGGTGAGTTCGGCCAGCAGCGACATTCCGTCGTCGAACGCGGCGGATGTCTGTTCGTCCACGGCCTTCATGGCCACGGCGCTCGTCACCGGCCAGATCGACCAGCCTTGCAAGTCCGGATTCTCGGCAGCCCGGCGGATGGTGCGAGCGAACTCCGCGTAGTCGCCGGGTAGTCCCGTGAGAAGGGCATCGCGCAACAGATCGGCGCGGGCCCGAAGCGCGAGCGGCCGCAACCGGTCGATCGATCCTTCGAGTACAGACAGATCTGCGCTCGGTGCGGCGGTCCGGATGGTCCGCAACAGAGTGCGGGCTGCATCCGGGCCGATGAGTTCGTCGGCAAAGGGCATGAGAGCTTCTTACCCGAGATCCATGAACCGCGAAATTACCGGAGCTGAATTGGACAGAATCTGAGCTGCTGTTATCGGGAAGGTTTGACCGTCCCCGGGCGTTGACCAGAGGTAATGGACAACGTTCTCTCCGCCCCTGCTCGACTGTGGACGCCCTCTCGCGTCCTGGTCACCCGGTCTGCGTCCGAGCTTCCCCATACCGCGGAAATCATTCGTCGATGCGAAGCAGCCGGAGTGACCGAGATCGATGTGTTGCCGGGGGACCGTCTGACCGGCCTGCGCGGTGAGTCGGAGCGGGAGAACTATGCGCGTGCCAAGACGACGATGGCGGTGGTGGTGGCACCACCGAGTGTGCTGAAACCACAACCGATTCCGCCGAGTGCAGATTGGCGTATCGACCTGGCGAAGGGATGCCCGGCGCACTGTCAGTACTGCTATCTGGCGGGCTCGTTGTCCGGGCCGCCGATCACCCGGGTGTTCGCCAACCTCGACGACGTCCTGGCCGGTATCGGCACCCATGCCGGCCGCGGCACCATCACCACGGGAACCGAGGAGCGTGGACACGAGGGCACTACCTTCGAACTCTCCTGCTACACCGACCTTTGGGGATCGAGCACGTGACGGGATCGCTCGCCGAGGCCGTGCGCAGGGTCGGCGCAGGAACCTACGGCGACGACGTGTCGCTGCGTTTCACCACCAAGTTCGACGACGTCACCGAGTTGGTGACGCTCGATCACGGGCGAAAGACCCGAGTTCGCTTGTCGGTCAACGCCGATGGCATCGCGCATCGACCGCCGAGATCATCACCCATCGATTCACGCCGTCCAGCAAGGATGTCTTGTTGAGCTGGTACCCGGGGACGAAGCTCGAGATGGACGAAAGTGCCCGCACGGCAAAGAGAAACAAGTTCGGCGGCGTCAAGTACGTCTATCCCAAGGACACCATGTCGGAGATGCGTACATGGTTCGTGGAAGAACTCGAGTCCGTGCTCCCCGAAGCGCAGCTTCTCTACTGGACGTGAAGACGCCCGGCTAGTGTTCCCCGGTCAAAAATCGTGATCGGGATGTGGAACGGAGATGACCGTCAGCCCGTCGATTCCCGTGAAGTCGTTGGGGTTGCATGTGAAAAGAGGCAAGTCGAGGGACAGCGCTGATGCTGCGATCAGGCGTCGTACGCTCGTGCAGCCGGCTTCCTCCCCGATTCGCGAAGAGAGGCTGCGACGCGTCCGAAAGTTCGAGCAGCGGCTGCATCGAACGGCATCGCGTCGAAGTCCGACTCGGCCTGCTGAAGGTGTAGTTGCCTTGCCGCGCGTTCAGTTCGAGAGCCAGCAACGTGTGGACCGACCGACAACTCTGCCAAGGTCACTGTACTGATGGAACACTCGGCCGGGAGTGCATCAACGTCGCGAATCCTTCCGAGCAAGATCACGGTGGATGTATCCAGCATGCCCCGCGGGTGCCGAGCGCTCACAGTGAAGCGTCCAAGACCGAATCGATGTCTCTGCGCATCGACATAGGGTCGACCTGCGGCAAATTTCTGCGCCGACTGATCAGCTGCGCCGTCGAGACGCTGCGACGGGGAATCGGCCGGAGTTCGGCAATTTCCGTTCCGTCTCGGGTGACGATCAGTGATTCCCCCCGCTCGACACGTGCGAGGACGTCGCCACCGTGGTTCCTCAGATCGCGCATGCTGACCGGTTCCATGCTGTGACTGTATCACCGGTGATACGGGTAAGTCAGGGTTCCTGCAGGTCGCATTGTCGGCGTGCGAAGTCGCCCGGCCTCCACCGTCGTGGGGTGGAGGCGGGATGGGAAACGGGAGGGGCTAACTCATCTTTCCGAACGTGGCGTCGATATCTGCCATCTCCATCTCGGCGGTCTGCTGAATCGGCTCCATGAGGTCGGTGTCCAGGCCGGGAGCGAACTCCTCGAGCCGCTCCGGTGAGATTTCCATCGGAGCGCCGGCGGGGGCCTGCTGCTGCGCTCAAGTAGTGGGTGCCCCGTATGTCTGCACTCGAATCCTGGGCCCCCTCGGCATGGCCGTCGACCAGGCGATCTATTCCTTGCCCAGCGCCCGGTACATCGAACCGGCGCTGTTTCGCTCGAGGAATCCGGTGTCGACGAGTTCGCGTCGCAACGTGGCGTAGTCGTCGTCGAAGAACCGGCACAGTTCGTTCACCTGATGCTCCGAGGACCACGTCGTCGAACTCAATTGCTGTGCAATCACCTTCAGGAATTCGGCTCGATCACGGCTGTATCGAGGTATCTGCGTCGGCTGCGGCTTCGTTCGTGGAAGCTTCAGAAATTCCTCGAATGTCTTCTCGTCGATGACGAGTCGATCGTCCACCCGAGTCACCACCGACATAGCGAACAGGCGCGCGATGGCCTTGTGTAGTGCACGGCCCGGCAGTCCGGTGTGGGTCTGGAGCGCAACCACTGTCGAGAGTCCAGTGCCGATCGCGAACAGGACCGTCCGAAGATCGGGATCTGCGAGAACATGGAGGACTCCGGTGGCGCGGTCCAGTAACGGCGCATCGTCGTGGACCCCGATGGACTCGAACCGCAAGGGAACCCCGGTGGCGGCCACCATGTCGTCGGTGAAACTCACCTCTCGTACGGAGTCGGATCGTCTCCTCAGAAGGCCGACCCCCATCGAATCCTCGCCGTCGACTCTCGGGAGCGTCAGGGCCTCGACGTCGTCTGCGCAGAACCGCAGTATCGCGTTCCACAGCGGGTTCGCCTCAGCCGGCAGGTACGAGTTCTCGATGGCGAGAATGCCGTTCGGCCCGACATGTGGCCACAGTGCACGCACGAATCGTGCATCCGTAACGAGCGATTCGCCGTCGATCCACACGAGATCGAACGGGCCGACGTCTCGCAAGTGTCGCGGTGGCATGTCGAACAGCGAGCCGTCGATCGGCTCGACGAAATCGAACCTCGGTCGATTCTCCCGAGCGAAACGTTCGACGCCGGAATCACCGCCGTCGTCGTCGGCGAAGCTCAGGAGTCGGGGAGTGATCCCGCTACCGACCGATTCGAGTGCGCGTGCCAGAGCGAGCGTCGAACTCCCGGAGCCGACGCTGAGCACGCTCGTCGGTCGCAGCAGTCTCACGAGGCCGGACAGGATCTCGAACGAGCTGTCGATGCGATCCCAGGAACTGGCGGACACTGTGGCTCCTTTCGGACGTCCTCGATGTGAGAGTTGCTGCGCGTGCGTTCGGCGAACTCACCCTCCCACGGGTGGCGGCGGCGCTCTATGGTCGGCCGATCGATGTAGTCGATTGCTGATACGATACGAACCGTGTCGTATCGTAAGGCTGTCGTCGTCCCAGAAGCTCGCGCCGGGCGTCCACGGGATGATCAGCGTGAGTCCGAGATCCTCGCGGTCGTCAACGCCGTACTGGGTGAGGTGGGATACGACGGCGTCACCTTCGAGGGTGTGGCGCGTCGTGCGGGAGCGTCCAAATCGACGCTGTACCGACGCTGGAAAACCAAGCGGGAGATGGTCATTGCGGCCGTCAAGGCTGGACCCGCCTCTCACGTAGGTTCTGATGACGTCGATACCGGCACTCTGCGCGGAGACTTGCTTGTTCTCTGCAAGCGCCTGGCACAGACCATGGCGGCCGCCGACGGGTCGATGCCTCTACTGCTGTTGCAAGCAGGACTGGAAGATCCCGAACTGTGCGATGAGATGGAGAGGTCCGTGGGCACGACCGGTGCCCGTCTTCCCGCTGCGGTCATCGCGGCCGCCGTCGAGCGTGGCGAACTCCTCGAAGGAACCGATCCGTTCCCCTTCGATGAGGTCGTCGGTTCCGTCATTCTGCTTCGTCGGCTCAATGGTTTGGACATCGGCGACCGCTACCTCGAAGCACTCATCGATTCGGTGATCCTTCCGGCCCTGCGCTCAACTGCCCTCGACACCGACGAACTACCGCCGGGGATATTCTCCGGCCACCCTGCCCGTGCGTCGGACCCCCAGAACTGAAGGAGCCACAATGAATTCGCTGACCATGGACGGATTCCGGTATCGAATGGTCCCCGTGGACGAGAACGTCGAACTGAACGTGGCGGTTGCCGGGACCGGGCCGGCTCTGGTTCTGCTGCACGGCTTTCCGCAGACCCACTACATGTGGCGAGACGTGGCGAGTGAGCTCGTGTCGCGGCACACCGTCATCGTGCCGGATCTCCGCGGGTACGGTGCGAGTGCGAAGCCGGCAGAACGTGATTCGGACACGTACTCGAAGCGGACGATGGCGCGGGACATCGTGCGGGTTGCGGGGTCGCTCGGATTCGATCGTTTCGGGCTGGTGGGACACGATCGCGGGGCGCTCGTCGGAGTCCGCGCAGGACTCGATCATCCATCTGCTGTGCGGTACCTCGGCATCCTCGATGTGCTTCCCACCGCAGACAGCTGGGAAGTGTTGCGCGGGGTCGATGCGAGGGTGGCCTGGCACATGTATCTCATGGCTCAGCCTCGGGATTGCCGGAAAAGATGATCAGGGCTGTCGCTCCCGAGTTCTTCGGCTCGTTCCTCGACGCGTGGGATCCCGATGGTTCGACCTTTCCGCCTGCTGTTCGGCAGCACTACATCGACAGCTCGGTCGACGCAGTGGATTCCGTCGTCGCCGACTACAGGGCCACTGCGGGAGTCGATCTCGCGATGGATCTGCAGGACCGAGCCGATGGAGCGCGACTGACCATGCCGGTGGGAGTGATCTCGCAGGACTGGGGTTCGCAACTGGGCTTCGACGCGGCGTCGCTGTGGGGTGCCTGGGCGTCGGATCTGACCTACGAACCCATCGACGCGGGACATTTCATGGCCGAGGAGAAGCCGAAGGAGATCGCACAGTTCATCACTGCGCTATCGGAGCGTGTAGAAGCAGAGCCTCGGTAGTCGGCATCGATCGAATGCGTCGTGGCCGGTGAATAGTCGGGCTCGACGAGGTCAGTACCCACGATCCCATCCGACTTCAGGAGTGACATGGCAATTCTGACGTACAACATGCACGTTTCTCTCGACGGCTTCATCGAGGATTCCGCGGGCAGTCTCGACTTCTCCATGCCGGACGACGAGACACACAGCTTCTCCAACCGGCAGACGGAGGCCACTGCTGCTTTTCTCTTCGGACGTCGACTGTACGAGGCCATGGAGGACTACTGGACAGCTCCGGAACGAGCAGAGGGCGACGACGTCGAGGTGGAGTTTGCGCGACTGTACGTGGACACCCCGCGGATCGTCTTCTCCGACACTCTCGACTCGGTGGCCGACGGGTGCCGGTTGGTGCGCAGTGCCGATGCCGTCGCCGAGGTCCAGCGTCTGAAACGGGAGACCGAAGGGACGTTGGCGGTGGGCGGTGCCGCATTGGCAGAGTCGCTGGTCGACGAGATCGATCAGTTCGAGGTCATCCTCCTGCCGACCATCCTGGGCGGCGGCAAACCGTTTTTTCCGGCCGGTCATCACCTCGATCTGTCACTCGCGGAGCAGAAGGTGTTCGCCGCGACGGGGTGGCTGTATTTGCGCTACAGCGTGTCTCGCTGACATCTCGCGGGTACGGGGCCGGGTTGAGATAACCTCGCTGCACGACACCGGCGGGCGGGCTCGTCCGCGTTCTCGGTCCGGCCCACACCCCAGCAGTTCCAGACCCGCGGAGGTCATCGATGCTGCACTTCCCTTTCGACGCGGACCGGGACGCAACCGACAGTGAGTCCGTCGCATGAGCGGTTGGCTCTGGGTCGTGATCTTCAACGCGATCACTGCGTCGGCGTACCTCGGGATCGTACTGTTCATCGTTCGCGGGCTGAGTCGCACAGCCCAGCTTCGGAAGAACCGATTGGCGCTCGCAACCGCCGCCATCTTCACCACCTGCGCGGCTCACCACGTGCTGCATGCGGTTCACCTGCTCGCAGGGGCCGGGCACGGCGAACACGCCGGCGGCGGAACGATCGCGATCATGCGGGAATCCATGGGCGGCGGTCTCGATATCGCGGTGACCTTGTCGACAGCGTTGGCAGGTGTCGTGTATCTCGGAATGCGCCGCTCCTACGGGCCACTGCTTCGTTCGCCGGCGATGTTCGACGACGCCGGTGAGGCTCGGTACCGTCAGCTCGCGGTGAACCTGCCCCATACGACCGTGTTCATCGTCGACCGCGATCTTCGATTCGTCCTGGTCGAGGGTGCCGATCTGGTCGCCGAGGGCTACGACCCGCGCCGGATGGAAGGGAAGTTGCTCGAGGACACGGTGCCACCGGCGGTCTTCGCGCACGTCGAGCCGTACTACCGGGCAGCTGTCGAGGGGAAGGAATCCTCCTTCGATTCCGTCAGCGCCGGAACCGGAAGAATCTTCCAGGTACGAGCCCGGCCGCTGCGCGACGAGGCCGACGCCATCGTCGGTGCCATGGTGCTGTCGGAGGACGTGACGGCAGAGCGTGAGGCGCGGGCGGAGCTGGATCGGGCGCGAGCATTTCGCGACGCCGTGTTGACCGCTTCGCCGGATGTCGCGACGGTCGTCGACGTCGACACGGGGAACCTGACGTGGGCGTCGCGCAGCCTTCGCTCGTTGATCGGTATCCCGACCACCGACGATGCGGAGGGGCGTCGCGACAGTAATTCGACGGTGGACGGTGCCGAGGATTCTTCTGACATCGCGGTGCTACCGGAAGACCTCGACATCGTCGCGGCGGCCGACCGGGACGCTGCATCGTTGGCCGATGGGGAAAGTCTCACGATCCAGTACCGAGTGCGCGGCCCCGGCGGGGAGACGAGGTGGCTGTCGCGACGAACCACGCCCTTTCGCCGGACACCGTCGGGAGAAGTGCTGCAGGTGCTTTCGGTCCTCCGTGAGGTGACCGACGTCGTCGAGGCCGAGCGCGCTCTCGAACGAGCGGCGCTGCAGGATCCGTTGACGGGACTACCCAACCGCATGCTGCTGTTGGACCGGATCGGCTCCGCGATCGACCGTGGCGCGCGTACCGGTACCGCCGCGGTGGTGATGTTCTGCGACCTGGACGGTTTCAAGGACGTGAACGACAGCGGCGGGCATGCGGCGGGTGACGCGGTGCTGGTCGAGGTGGCTCGGCGTCTGCGCGCGATACTGCGAACCGACGACTTCATCGCCCGAGTGGGCGGTGACGAATTCGTCCTCGTCCTCGATGCCCAGATGGACGACCCGGCCTCGGACGCGGACGGACTCGCCGGCAGCGTGGCCGCGCGGATCAAGGCCGCGCTGTCCTCGGTGATCGAGTTCGAGGGACAGCAGTACGAGGTGTCGGCGAGCATCGGAATGGTTCTGGCTCGCAGAGGTGCCACGGCTCAGGATGTGCTTCGGGACGCAGATTCCGCGATGTACCGGGCCAAGCAGACGGGCAAGGATCGAGTGGAACTGTTCGACGAATCGCAGGAAACTGTGGCTTCCGTCGAATAGGCGATCGCGGGCACCGCACAATGAACGCATGACTCCAGGAGTTCCCGGCAGCTGGTGGACGCTTCCCTCGCATCGACTGTGGCTCGACGCCGAATCGACTCGCCTTCTCGGTTTCGGAAGCACGCTCGACCACCCAGCCGGTGGAGCTGTGTGGCTGGACGAACGCGGGCACCCCGATCTCGATCATCCGGCGCACACGTACATCACCGCGCGGATGGCGCATGTGCATTTTCTCGCGTCGTTGCTGGGTCGTCCGGGGTCCCGACGGCAGGCCGATCGGGTGTTCGACGGATTGCTGACGACGTTGCGGGACAACAAGAACGGCGGCTGATTCGAGTCCATTGCCGACGCGTCCTCGCCCGGTGCAGTGAAATCGGCCTACACGCATGCCTTCGTGGTGCTCGCCGCGTCGGCTGCCACCGCTGTGGGGCACCCACGCGGCCCAGCTCTTCTCGACGAGGTACTCGACATCGTCGACTCTCGATTCTGGGACGAACGATACGGAATGTGTTCGGACACCTGGACTGTCGACTGGACCGAGCTCGATCCGTATCGTGGCATCAACGCCAACATGCACATGGTCGAGGCGCTGCTGGCGGCCGCCGACACCGGTGCCCCCGAGATCTGGCGCGAACGCGCACTACGTATCTGCGACAACGTATGTCGATGGTCGGCGGCCAACGAATGGCGCATCCCGGAGCACTTCACGGCCGAGTGGATCCCGCAACTCGAACACAATCGCGACGACGTAGCGAATCAGTTCAAGCCGTACGGGGCCACCGTCGGCCACGGCTTCGAATGGGCACGACTCCTCGTGCAGGCAAGTCTCGTCGCGGGCGGGAGGGACTACGTCGACGCGGCCAAGTCCCTCTACGACCGCGCTGCCGTCGATGGCTGGCAGCCCGGACCGACGCCAGGGTTCGTCTACACCACGGACTGGACAGGGCAGCCGGTTGTCACCGGACGTCTGCACTGGGTGCTGTGCGAGGCGATCGGAGCGGCGGCGACGCTCGCGCGCTGCACCGGAGAAGACCGGTACGGCAACGACTATCGAACGTGGTGGGACGTCGCGGCCGACTACTTCATCGACCGTGTCGACGGCTCCTGGCATCACGAACTCGATTCCGACAACGTACCGGCGGCGACGGTGTGGAGCGGTAAACCCGATCTCTACCACGCCGTCCAAGCGACGTGGATCAGCCGATATGCACCGAACTCGAGCATGCTGGCGGCGCTGCAGGCCGATTCGGACTGAGGGCACACCTCACCCGAAGAATGCATCACCTGGAAATCTGGTGTTCAGGTGTCGTTGTGTGCGGTCTATACCCTGGCGTGACCAACCCACCTCGAAGGGCAGATCATGGAGCTCAGGCATCTGACGGCGTTCATTGCCCTCTCCGAGGAACTGCATTTCGGACGCGCTGCCGCCCGCCTGCATCTCACCCAACCGTCGCTCAGCGCGCAACTGCAGAAGCTCGAGAAGTCGCTGGGGGTGACGTTGGTCGCCAGGACTTCCCACGAGGTGAGGTTGACGCGTGCGGGGCGGGAATTCGAGAGTCAGGCACGCCTCATCGTTCGGCAGATGGAGACGGCGGCGAAGGTCACCAGGGCGATCGCGACCGGCGAAGAACGCTCGCTGAACATCGGATACAACCTGCCTGCGAGTCGGCACGTGCTACCCGACGCCTTGTCTCGGATGAGCCGTGATCACTCCGACGTCGTGGTCTCGTTGTGGGAGAAACGAACCGGACCTCAGCTGGCGGCACTGAACGACGGCACCCTCGACGTCGCGTTCGTGTACGGCCGACCCGGCTCACCGGAGCTTCGCCACCGCCGAGTGCTGCAGGGGGTGCCGCTCGTGGCCGTGGTCGGTCGAGCGCACAGCTGGGCGGATCGGTCCGGAGTTCCGTTCGCGGAGTTGGCAAGTCAATCCTGCGTATTGTTCGAGAGGGAACAGTGCCCGGCGATGTACGACTCCATTTTCGCGGCTGCCGCCGACAACCGTATCGGACTCCACGTGGCCCAGACTGCCGATGACCCAGGTGCGACGGCTCACGTGGTGTCGGTGAAGCCATTGGTCGGCTTCGCCTCGTGGTCGCGGGCGACCTCGGCGGGGATGGGAGCCGTTGGATCGAACACCGTGGCCGTCAAGCTGTTCGACCCCGTTCCGACAATCGATCTGTATCTCGTCTGGCGAGGCAACGAGTCGAACCCCGCAGTCGACGCCTTCGTGCGCTGCATCGAACCGGCATGATCATTTCAGGCCCGACCTGACGAACGCGTCGACGATGTGCCGCTGCAGCACGACATAGAGCAGAAACACCGGTAGGCACGCCATTCCCGCGACGGCCATCATCGGTCCCCAGTCGGTGCCTTCGGTACCCATGAAGCTACGCAGACCCAACTGCAGGACTGCGTTGCTCCGCTGCAATACCACTGCAGGCCAGAAGTATTCGTTCCAGGAGTTGATGAACAGCAGGATCGACAGAGCTGCGAGTGCAGGCCTGAGGTTGGGTACCACCACCGTCCAGAGGATCGACCACGACGAACGCCCGTCCATCCGGGCTGCAGAGATCAGCTCCTTCGGGAAGCTCGCCATGTGTTGCCGAAGCAGCAACACCGCCAACGCGGAACAGAGCGTGGGTACGACGACGCCGGCCAGGGTGTTGATCAGTCCCAGCTGGTACAGCAGAACGTAGTTCGGCAACATCGTCACCTGGAACGGCACAAGCCACGTGCCGACGAACGCGAGATAGAGCACCTTCTGGAATCTGAACGTGTACATCGCGAAGGCATACGACGCCAGCAGGGCGATCAGCAACTGTGCCGTCGACGAGACCAGAGCGACAGCGAACGTGTTGCCCAACAGCCCGAGCAGGTCCACCTTGGTCGCTGCGTCGAAGTAGTTGGCCAGGGAGAGTGGCCACGGCACGGGAGAGAGGGAGTAGACGTCCTCGGGTCGACGCAACGATGTCGCGAACAACCAGTAGATCGGGAACGCGCACCCGAGTGCGGTGATGCCCAGTACCAGGTGTCCACGTAGGCGAGAGAATTCAATCATCATGGAATGCAACCTTTTCCGAGAGCCAGACGAGTCCGCCGGCCAACGCGCCGAATCCGAGGAACAGTACGATCCCCGCGGCGGCGCTCAGGCCGGCGTCGAAGGTGCGGAAGCCGTAGTCCCACAGCAGGTAGTAGATGTTCGTCGTCGATCGAGAGGGGCCACCCTGGGTCAGGGTGTCGATGAGCGGAAAGGTCCACTGCGCGCTGAGCAGCACGGTCATCAGGGCGAGGAACACCAACGTCGGCGACAGCAGCGGCAGCACGATCCAGCGGTCGATCTGCCACTTCGACGCGCCGTCCATCTCGGCTGCCTCCTGGTAGGAGGCGTCCACACCGGCCATCCCAGCCGATACCACGAGGACCGCGAAGCCCAGGAAATGCCAACCGGTGATCACGATGATGACGAACTGCGCGGTGTCGGCATCCTGGATCCAATTGCGATCGGATCCGATGATGCGATTGACGATTCCGGCACCGGGATCGAGCAGCCACTGCCAGACGGCCGCGCCTGCGACGGGCGCGATGAGAAACGGCGCGAACACGACACTCTGATAGACACTCGCGCACGTCCGTTCACGTTGCGCGTGGCGAACGCGATGACCACCGGGAGAACGATGGAGAAGGGCAGCAGTCCGAGAATCAGAATCGCTGTACGCCAGAGAGAGTCGCCGACGGCAGGAAGCTCGAGCAACCGCCGATAGTTGTCGGCACCGACCGGCACCATCGGGGTGGTCGGCAACAAATTCCACGAATACGTCGACAGCTCCGCTGCCTGCATCAGTGGCCGATACGTCCAGACGATCAACAATGCGACGGCAGGCGTCAGATACAGGTATGGCTGCGCCGACCTGGCCACTCGCCGCCACCGGCCGGGCCGGGCTTGTTGCTCCCGATCCGGGTCGACCACGAGCAATCGCGGTGGATCCTCGACGGTGACGAACACTCTTCTCACCCGGCCCGGCGCGAGAGATCCGCCAGCTTGGCGAGTACCGACTGCTGAGACTCGTCGTAGACCGTAGCTGCGGGGCTCGCTTCGACAGCGGTTGCGGTGAAGCCGGATTCGAGTAGATCGATCCGAGTGAAACCGAACCCGGTGAGCCCGCGGTGCCGTCCCAGCGGGGGAGCAGTGTCGACCCGATACGACATTGCGGGCCCGATCCACACCGGGACTCCGTCGATGGCCCCCGCCCCGGTGTGGTGGGCATGGCCGCAGAGAACCATGCGCACATCCGAGCCCGCGATCGCGTCCGCAAGCTCGTCGGGGTTCTGCAACCTCAGATAGTCCACCGTCACCACCGGCGACGAGATCGGCGGGTGGTGCAGCACCAGAATCGTCCCGCGCAGGGATGGTGTCGCCAATCGATCTGCGAGCCAGCGCAATTGGTGCGGCTCGATCCGGCCGTCGTGCCGGCCCGGTGTGGAGCTGTCGAGGACGACGATGCGGACGCCGTCGACGACGTGCACCGCGTCCAACGTGCGATCGGAATCCGTTGCCGCACCGTCGGCTAGCAGTTCGCGAGCGAACCCGGCCCGTTCGTCGTGATTGCCCATCGCGTAAATCGCGGCAGCGCCCAACGATTCGGCAACGGGTTCGACGGCGTCGCGCAGCCGACGGTATGCAGCTGGGTCACCGTCGTCCGCCAGATCTCCGGAGAAAACCAACGCGTCGACGCGTTGACCCGAGGCCACGAGCAGCTCGAGAACGGATGTCAGATTCGCGAAGGTATCGACCCTGCCGTGTACCAGCTCGCCCTCGGCGCGCAAATGCGTGTCGGTGAGCTGCACCAACGTGAAGTGCCCGTCGATCGGTCGTTCCTCCGTCATGACGCGGGGAGAAGGGTCGTCGCCTGCTCCCGGGCGGCAGTCAATGTCGCAGCCGGGTCCGCCCCCTGATAGACGATCGATTCGACGGCGTCCATCATGCCGTCCCGGATCTGCAGATAGTCGTTGCCGGGCATCGAGATCCACGGCTCCATCGATTCCAGCTGCGTCAGGTTGGGGCCGATCAACGGGCTGGACTCGGCCCAGTCCTTCAATCCGTCGGGATCGTCGACGAGGCCGGTGCGCAAGGGCAGGTAGCCGATTCCCTTCGAGATCGCGGTGTAGGACTCCTCACTGGTCAGAAACTCGATCAGCTCCCACGACGCACGTTGCTTCGCGGGGTCGGATGCGAAGGTGAACAGCGATGCCCCGGAGTTGGTCGGCACGACGGGCTTGGAGCCGAACGATGGCATCGTGGTCGCGCGCAGGTCCCACTTGCCCTGTGCGCCTTTGATGAACGTGCCTTGAATCGCACTGGTTTCCAGGATCATCCCCATGTCGCCGCGAGCGAAGGCCTCGTACCCCTGTTGTTGGCTGAGCGTCGGGGTGGCTCCGGCGTCGACGAGGTTGCGGGCCATGGTGGTCGCTTCGACGGCGGGTTCACCGTCGAACTCGAGCGTCGACCGGTCCGGTGACAGCACCCGGCCGCCGTTGGATCGAACGAGGCTCTGGAAGCACCAGTCCTTTGCCGACTTGGTGAGGCAGTCCAGGTACACCCCGCCCTTGCCGGTCTTCGACGCGATCGCCGACGCCGCGGACGCGACCTCGTCCCAGGTGGTGGGCGGATCGGCTGGATCGAGGCCGGCTTGCTCGAACAATGTTGCGTTGTAATAGAAGACAGGAGTCGAGAAGACGAACGGCACTCCGTAGGTCTCGCCGTCCCAGTCGGCGAGGACTCGCGCGGTAGCAGCGTACGGGTGACGTGCTCCGTCGAAGTTGCGCTGCACCTCGTCCTTGCCGACGAGATCGTCGAGCGACTTCGCACCCAACTGGTTGATGGTGAAGTCGAGGTCGCTGAAGCCGAGCTGCGCCACGTCCGGAGCGGCCCCGGCGACCATCTGACTCTGGATGCTCGACACCGTGTCGGTGGCTGGATTGGGGCTGTTGCCCTGAGGCTTCTGTGCCGTGACGGTGATGTTCGGGTGTTGCTCCTCGAACTCGGCGATCAGGGCGTCGAAGGTATCCGTCCACGCACCCGCCAGTCCGTAGTTGTAGCTCTCGAAGACGATGGATACCGGTTGATCCGGCGCGAGCTCGGGAATCGGTGCCGATCCTGCGGCCGAGGTGGATGCAGTGGTACTGCCAAGTCCTCCGCATGCGGTCAACAGCAGAGCGCTCACGACGAGCGCCCCCGATCCGGTCATGGTGCGTTTCACTGTCGGTACTCCATTCGATAACAGGGGATGGTCGGTCAGGCGACGTACAGGGGTGTGCCGGTGCGCACGGGTGCGTCTTCGGGCCTCCACGTCAGGCGTCGACCGCTGTCGCGGTCGAACAGATGCACGTCCGCAGGATTTATGCGGACCGTGATCGGAGCTCCGGCGCGGGCGGTGGACGGGCGAGGTGCTCTGATGCACAACGGGTTCGAGCCCGCTCGAATATGAACCAGCTCCTCACTGCCGAGGTTTTCGACCGTGGCGACGACGGCGTCCACGTGGGCGTGTGAGTCCGCGATCTGCATCTTCTCGGGCCGAATTCCGACCACGATCGGGTGTTCGGTGTGCGAGCCGGCCTCGATTCCCAGGGGAATTTTCACTCCGGGAGCGACAGCGTGGAGTTCGCCGCGATGCTCGGCGACGGTCGCGTCGAACAGGTTCATCGGTGGGGCACCGAGGAAACCGGCGACGAACGTCGATCGTGGGGTGTCGTAGAGCTCGGCAGGGGTGCCGACCTGCTCGATCCGGCCGTTGTCCATCAGAGCGATTCGGGTCGCCATGGTCATGGCCTCGACCTGATCGTGTGTGACGTAGAGGAAGGTGGTGCCGATCCGCTCGTGTAGTTCGATCAGCTCGGTACGCGTGGCACTGCGGAGCTTGGCATCGAGATTCGACAGAGGCTCGTCCATCAGGAATGCGCCCGGGTCTCGAACCATGGCTCGCGCCAGTGCAACTCGTTGTCGTTGTCCGCCGGAGAGCTCGGCCGGTCGGCGGTCGAGCAACTCGCTCAGGTCGAGGGTCGAGGCGACCGCTGCCACCGAGTTCGCGATGACCGTTCGGGAGAACTTGCGCGATCGAAGCGGAAAGCCGATGTTCTTGGCAACGCTCAGGTGCGGATAGAGCGCATAGCTCTGGAATACCATCGCAAGATCGCGGTTGCGCGGTGGAGCGGCGGTGATGTCGTTGCCGTCGAGCAGAATTCGGCCGCCGGACGGCTGGATCAGTCCGGCCACCAGGCGCAGCAGGGTCGACTTTCCGCAGCCACTCGGTCCGAGGAGAACCAGGAACTCGCCGTCTGCGATATCGAGATCGACGTCCTCGATTGCGTGTGTGTTGCCGTACTTCTTGGACACGGACTCGAGCTGTATGCGGCCCACCGCAACCCCTCACCTGGTGCTGTCGAATCGATGGCCATATGCCAACACCCGGTGATGTATCGAAGATGAACGGAGTGAGGTCGTCACGGTCGGTGGGACCCACAGCAGCTGCGATGAGCTGGAACGATAGGTTCTCGCACTCGACCGATCGTCGACGCAAGAACGTGAGAACCTTCCGATGGGTCTGTATTGTTTCCTCGTGCCCGAAGGTAGAAGACACGACGTCATCATCGACATATCCGTGATAGTCACGGTGGTAGCCCTCGGCGTCGTCGCGGCGGGGCTGCTTCGATCGCCGGAGTCCGCTGTGGCCGAGGGTGATTCCGCTGTCGTGTCCGAGCCGATCGAATACCCGGTGGACATCCCGGGCTGCCCGGAGGTCGAGCCGCCCCCGTCCGATGAAGGTGATCTGGTCATGTCGTCGTCGATCGTGGATGGCACCCCGTCGTACGACGATCCCGCCTTTCCATGGCTCACTTCGGGCAAGGCGGGTGCAATGTCCGACGCCGTTCTCGCCGCTCTACCGGCCGATGTCACCGTCGTGTTGGCTGCTCCTTCCCAATCCGTGACCTTTCAGCCGGTCGATGACTTCGGCGATGCAGCACCGGACGGCTTCGAGCCCAGCACCAGCGCACGGGGAGAGCTGGCTAGGGCCGACTCGTCCGCCTACACGAGTATCGACGTCCGGCCCTCCGAAGCCGGTATCCCCGCGTGCGTCGCTGGCGCTCTCGATGCGCGAATCGCCGATTCCGACGGCACCGTCATCGACACCAACGACAATTGGTACGAGTACGGCGGTAAGCGAACGCACTTCCGGACGGCCACGGCCTATCACCCCGACGGGACTCAGGTGACCGCCAGTCTCACCGGCGCATCGGGCGAATTCCCGCTGGAGACATCCGAACTGGCCACCGTCGCGGCGCTGCCGGATCTGCGACTCACGGTTCCGGCTCCGGCTGGTGCCTCTGCGCCACGACAGGATTGCTACGTCTCTTCGGGCGAGACCGGAACTGTGGCCGACATTCGGCCCGGGTCCGTCGAGGCGGCCGACGACGCGTTGACGACCACGTGGGAGTCGCTGCCCGACGCACCGCCGTTGAACCGACCGATCGGGTCTCTTGTTCCCGGTTCGTACGGTTCCGGGGTGTGCACCGATCTCGAGGTCGTCGGCACCGATATTGCACTGTCGATTTCCGTGTCCGGGGGATCGGCACTTCCGGTGGCGTTGGACCCTTACGATCCCGAGTCCGCATACGGACCTGTCATCGAGTTCCGAACGCTGCCCGACGGTTCGGTGGTCGAGAGCTACGACGTCGATATCGCGAACAGTCTCGTGTCCGAGGACGGAACCACTGAGCTCACTCGGTCGGTCACCGTGACCCGCCCGTCCGGCGTGCAGGTGTCGGTGCGGTCGTCGGTGGCTCTCGACTGGACCCAGTCCGCACCGCTGGTGTTACCGGACCCACTGCCCTTCGACGTCCTCGACGCCGTGGCACAGGCCCCGATTGTGCAGTGGCCATGATCAATTCGAGATGGAGCCCGAACATCAGAGCTGGAGTTGCGGTGGCTGTCGCCGCCGTATCCGTCGTCGCTGCAGTCGTCGTGGTGTCGAAGCAGGACGTGTCCGTCGAACAGCCGTCGGACAGCCAGGCGATGACACCAACTTTCTCGGAGGAGACGATCACCACGCAGGTGCCGTCCGGGCCCGTCCTCGACCCGAGCTGGCAGATCGACGCAGAAACGGTGTACGGACGTCGGTTCGCCGAATTTCGTTCTCCTGCAGCAGACCTCTTGTTCGACTCGGGTATCACCGGCGCGGTCGATGCCGGTGATGTTCTCGTCACTGCCATCGGCCTACCGAATCCGCGTTCGTACTCGGTGGATGCGATCGAGTTCGTGGCCGTCGATGCCGAGGACGGCGATGTCCGCTGGAAGAAGTCTCCCGGCAGTGTCGATCAGTGCGCGAGCGAGCCGGTTCGCGACGACATCGTCTGTCTGGATTCGTATTCCGACGCCCCGTCGATCGTGAGGATCGGCGTGGACGACGGGGAGGCGCAAAGAACGCCGTTTCCCGAAGCCTGGTTCCCGTACGCGATCGAGAGCGACGGGAAGTCCGTTTTCCTGCTCGAGGGCAACCCGGAGGACGGCGAATCTGTACTGTACGGCGGTTCTGTGGATGCTCTCGACGACATGTGGTCGCGTCCGATCACCTCCTCCGCGGGGTGGGAAGGCGTCGGCAGCGAGCTGATTCATGTGTCCGACGGGCGCGGTCTCGTCACCCTCGGTGGCGAGGCGACATTCTTCGATCCCCGCACCGGCACCGCGATCGAGGGGCTCGAATTGACCTCCGATTCAACCGTCGTCGACGAGAGCGGTTCGGACGTGTGGACGCTGCGCGATCCGTACGCGTCCGAAACTTTCGTCGGAAACACCGTCTACTCGTTCGATGAGAACGCACTCGTGGCCACCGCGAATTCGCGTGACGTGCGATGGCGGTGGCCACTTCCCGAAAGGTCCGACGGTTTCACGGAGTCGGGTTCGATCGTCGAGACCGCGTCGGGGGTGCTCTTCCTCGGAACCGATTCGATGGTTCGTCTCGAATCGGTTCCATCATGACTGATTGATCGACCGAAACGGCATCATGTGGAACTACTCGCGGTGCGGAGTTCTCTCACCCGTATTGGGGTCGACGTCGAACAGTTGGTCGGTGTTGTCGGGGGCGTAGACGACGGTGTTCGATTCGAGGGCGCGTCGCCTGGCGCCGTCCCGAATGGCGAAGAATCCGCCTGCGAACAGCACGATCACGGCGATTCCGGCGATGATCGCCCAACCTTCGAAACCGCCCGCCAATGCGGCGATCAGACCGCCTGCGGCGGCGATCCCGGCGAAGATCAGTACGACGGCCAGCATGTTCTCGACTGCTCTGGCCCAGCTTGTCTTGGTAGGCCTTTTCTCGACCATAGGGGCAATTCCTTTCCATCAGCTCGGACGGCGGATACCCGAAAGCCCGTCGTCTAAGCCCCCGTAGTGCTATTGGGCCTTACGTGCCCGATACGCGGCGACGGCCGCGCGGTTACCGCAGGTGGTGCTGCAGAACCGACGCGACCGGTTGCGCGAGAGGTCGAGGACGAGCCCGTTGCAGTCCGGATCGGCGCAGACGTCGAAGCGCGAGAGCTCGTCCGCTCGGATGACGTCGATCATGGACATCGCGGTCTCGACGACGATGCGGGTCGCGAGTGGACTGTCGTCGGCGACGGCATGGATGTGCCAGTCGAGATCTCCGTGCCGAACCAGTCGGGGTAGGGCCGAGGACTCGGCGAGCAGACGGTTTACCTCGACCACGGCGCCGTCACGGCTGCTGGTGAGCAGCGCGCGCAGGGTCGGCCGCAGTGCCCTCACCGCCTCGAGCTCGGCGTCGTCGCCGTCGAAGCGGCCGGAATAACCCTGTTCGGTGAAGAACTCGGCGAGCTGCTCTCGTGTGGTCAACGTGTCCGGCTCCTCGGCGGAATTGACCAGAGCCACGGCCGCCAGCAGTGACAGTTCCGCGTCATGAGCAAAAAGCATGTTGACACCTTACCAAGTCACTCCCTACTGTCACATGTCATGACGGCTTACACTCATGACGCGAACGTGGATCTCGCGGCTACCCGCGATGCTGCCGCACGGTCGCGTCGACTCTCGGGACTCGGTTTCGCGCTGCTCTCCGCGGCGTCCTTCGGGCTTTCCGGCTCACTCGCCAAGGGATTGCTCGACGCCGGCTGGACGGCCGGGGCCGCGGTCACCGCGCGGATTCTGCTCGCCGCAGCCGTCCTGCTGATTCCGTCGATCCTCGCGTTGCGCGGGCGGTGGAGCTTGCTGGCGAAGAACTGGAAGCTGCTCCTCGCGTACGGAGCCTTCGCGGTAGCCGGGTGCCAGCTCGCCTTCTTCAACGCCGTCGGACGGATGGAGGTGGGGGTGGCGCTGCTGATCGAGTTCACCTCGCCCGTAGCCGTCATCGGCTGGATGTGGTTCCGTCACCAGCAGCGTCCGGGCCGCCTGACCGTGGTGGGCGCACTGCTGGCCGCGATGGGTCTCGTGCTCGTGCTCGACCTGATCTCCGGTGCCGACGTCGACAGCGTCGGCGTGCTGTGGGCGCTGGGCTCGATGGCCGGTGCCGCTGTCTACTGGGTGCTGTCGGCAGACGAGAGCAACGGACTCCCGCCGATCGTGCTCGCCGGCGCAGGCCTGCTCACCGGTGGGCTCATCCTGCTGGTCGCCGGACTCGTCGGCATAGTCCCGTTCGCCGCCCCGCTCACCGACGTCACCTTCGTCGACGCGGTTGTGCCGTGGTGGGTTCCGATCATCGGCCTCGGCGTCGTGACCGCCGCGCTGGCCTATGTCCTCGGGATCGCCGCGGGCCGACGCCTCGGGTCGCGGTTGGCGTCGTTCATGGGATTGATGGAAGTCGTTGCCGCACTTGTATTCGCGTGGCTGCTGCTCGGGCAGGCTCCGGCACCGATCCAATTGGCCGGTGGCGCACTGGTTCTGCTCGGCGTGGTCGTCGTCAAGTCCGGCGAGCGGGCCACGGCGGAGGAGCCGGTGGAGCCGCTGCAGAGCAGGGCTTGAAAACTCACTAGCCGTCGACGCGTCCGAACACCACCGCGGCCAGGATGGTGTGGGCGCTGGCGATCACCGAATCCAACGGCTCACGTTCTGGGGAGAGCAGCCATTGTTGGGCGATGGTGAGGACCGCGCCCACCAGGCCCATGGCCAATGTTCGACGGTTGGGCCCGGCGAGGCCACGGCTGGACCCGACGGTCTCGGCCACCTGAAGCACCGTCGTGGAGAACGAGTTGGTGGTCTTGCGATACAGCGCGTCGACGGTAGGGGATACGCCGAGGATTTCCACGAAGGCGATTCGAGCCGATTTGGGCTGCTCGGCGACGAACGTGAAGAAGCCGGTGAGGGCCCCTCTGAGCACCTGTTCGCTGGAATCCGTTTCTGCGGCTGCGCCGACGAGGATGCTCTCGCGCATCGCGTCGGTGGCGCGAGCGTAGGTCGCCATCAGCAGGTCCTCGCTGTTGGTGAACGACTCGTAGAAGTAGCGCTTGGTCAGGCCTGCCTCGCTGCAGACCTTCTCCACGGTTGCCGTCCGGTAGCCGGTGGTGCCGAAGACTTCGACGGCCGCGTCGAGCAGGCGGATTCGACGCTCCTGTTGCCTCTGCTGCGGGTCGCACCTCGGTAGGTGCGGCCGACTTCACTGTGATGAGTGGTCACACACAGATCTTGACACCGCTCGGTATCAGATGCAAAGTGTTCGCAGACAAGCATTCCGATCGAGGGGGAGCACATGGCGGCGACGACGCTACGCAACAAGGTCGTTCTGATCACCGGAGCAGCGCGGGGAATCGGTGCCGCCACCGCGCGGACGCTGGCGGGCAAAGGTGCCCGGCTGGTACTCGTCGACGTCGACGAGGCCCCGTTGCGAGAGCTGGCGACGCAGCTGAAGGCCGAGGCGTTCGTGGCAGACGTACGGAATCTGGACGACATGCAGCGGGCCGTCGACGGCGGAATCGAGGCGTACGGCGGCATCGATCTAGTGCTCGCCAACGCCGGAATCGCCAGCTACGGATCGATCATGCAGGTCGATCCCGCGACGTTCCAACGTGTCATGGACATCAACGTGATGGGCGTGTTCAACACCGTCCGCGCCGCCTTGCCGTCGCTGATCGAGCGCAACGGCTACATCCTCGTCGTCTCCTCGCTCGCTGCGTTCACTCCGTGCCCCGGCCTGGCCGCGTACAACGCCAGTAAGGCTGCAGCAGAACACTTTGCGAATGCCCTCCGGCTCGAGGTCAACTACCGAGCGTCGACGTCGGTTCCGCGCACATGGCATGGATCGACACACCGATGGTGCAGGACGCCAAATCCGATCTCACCGCATTCCAGGATCTGCTCGCGGTGCTGCCCGGCCCGCTCGGCAAGACCATGACCGTCGAACAGTGCGTCGACGCGTTCGTCGACGGCCTGGCCAAGCGCAAGCGTCGCGTCTACGTGCCCCGGTGGGTGGGCGCAGCGTCGTGGTTCAAGGCCGTCATCACCTCGCGGGTCGCGATCGCAGCATGCTCGAGCACGTGCCGACGATCCTGCCGAAGATGGACGAAGAAGTAGCCCGCCTCGGCAGGTCCGAGAGCGCTCGCAACAAGACCAGCTGACCCAAGACATCGAAGGAATCGTTGACATGACTGCAGTACTGTCCTCTCCCGAGGTCGACGTCCTCATCATCGGTGCCGGCCTTTCCGGGATCGGGGCCGCGCGCCACCTCGGGCACGATCTGCCCGGCAAGACCTACGCCATTCTCGAGAGCCGCGGCGCGATCGGCGGAACGTGGGATCTGTTTCGCTACCCCGGGATTCGCTCCGACTCCGACATGTACACCCTCGGATACAGCTTCAAGCCGTGGATGGGTGAGAAATCCATCGCCGACGGCACCGACATCCGCAACTACATCGTCGAGACCGCACGAGAAGCAGGCGTCGACAAGCACATTCGGTTCCATCACAAGGTCGTCGCTCTCGAATGGTCGTCCGAGCAGCAGTTCTGGACGGTGACGGCGCAGCGTACCGATACAGACGAGACGGTTACCATCACCGCGTCGTTCGTGTTCTCCTGCAGCGGTTACTACAACTACGACAAAGGGTTCACCCCCGAGTTCGCCGGTCGCGAGAACTTCGGCGGCCAGGTGATCCACCCGCAGCACTGGCCCGAGGATCTGGACTACTCCGGCAAGAAGGTAGTGGTGATCGGTAGCGGCGCAACGGCAATCACGTTGGCCCCCAACCTGGCTCGCGACGCCGAGCACGTCACGCTGCTGCAGCGCTCGCCCAGCTACGTTCTCTCGCTTCCGTCGCAGGACCCGATTGCGCAGACCCTGCGCAAGCGCCTGCCGAAGAAGTTGGCGTACAGCGTCACTCGGCTCAAGAACGTGTCCATGGCGATGCTGATCTACACCTTGAGCCAGAAGTACCCGGAGTTCATGAAGAAGCGGATCCGGACGATGCAGGAGGGGTGGCTGCCCAAGGGTTACGACCTCGACACCCACTTCACCCCGTCCTACAACCCGTGGGATCAGCGTCTGTGCCTGGTGCCCGACAACGATCTGTTTCGTTCGATTCGCAAAGACGAAGTCTCGATCGTCACCGATCACATCGAGACGTTCACCGAGACCGGCTTGAAGCTGAAGTCCGGCCAGCACCTCGACGCCGACATCGTCGTCACGGCAACGGGATTGAACCTCTCCGCGCTCGGCGGCGCGACGTTCCGTGTCGACGGCGAGGACGTGGAACTGCCCAGCACGATGGCCTACAAGGGCATGATGCTCACCGGTATCCCCAACTTCGCCTTCGTCGTCGGATACACCAACGCCTCGTGGACGCTCAAAGCCGACATGGTCTCGAACTACGTGATGCGACTGCTCGCGCACATGGACGAGAAGGGATACAGCACCGTCGAACTCGAGCGCGACCCGTCGATCGACGAAGAGCCGTTCCTCGACTTCGCAGCGGGCTACGTGCTGCGAGCGGTGGACAACTTCCCGAGGCAGGGCAGCGAGACCCCGTGGAAACTGCGGATGAACTACTTCCGCGACCTGCCGGTGCTGCGCTACGGCAAGGTCGTGGACAAGGCCATGAAGTTCGGCCGTCCGCGGTCGAAGGTCTCCGTCGGATCCTGACGGGAATTGTTTCGGGTCGGGTGTGTTGGTTCTCGATATGAAAATTGGAATCATCGGTAGTGGATTCATCGGCGGCACCCTCGTTCGTCGGTGGGCAGCGCTCGGTCACGAGGTTCGATTCTCGAATTCACGTGACCCGGAGACCTTGGCGGATCTGGCTGCGGAAACCGGGGCGATGGCAGTGTGGGCCGCCGACGCAGTGCAGGACGCCGACCTGGTGCTGCTGAGCATCCCGCAGAAGAACGTTCCCGATCTTGCCCCGGGAATTTTCAGCGCCCGCAAGCCGGGGGCCCCGATCATCGAGACCAACAACTACTACCCGCAGCAGCGCGACGGTTGATCGAGGACATCGAGGGTGGGACGCCCGAAAGTGTGTGGGTGTCCCAGCAACTCGGTGAGCCGGTGATCAAGGCGTTCAACGGAATTTGGTACAAGCACCTGCTCGAGAAGGGCGTGCCTGCCGGAACCAGAGGTCGGATCGCACTGCCGATCGCCGGGGACGACGACGATTCCAAGAAGATCGTGTTCTCGGTGATCGACGAGCTCGGATTCGACCCCGTCGACGGCGGAACCCTCGCCCAGTCATGGCGTCAGCAGCCAGGAACGCCCTCGTACGGCAAGGACTTCGGAGTCGACGCCCTCGTCGAGGCGCTGGGGCAGGCAACCGACGAACGCAGTGCGGAGTGGAAGGCCTGAGCTCGATTCTCGGGCTACTCGACGCGGCAACTACTTGACGCGGCCTTCGCGGAGTGTGCGCTCCGCGAGGTCGCGTAGTGGCCCGGTCAGGTTCGAATCGCCCACCCGGCACGAGTGCTCGCCCACCGACACGCTCCAGACAAAGGTGTCGCGGGCGTTCGACTCGGCTGCGTCGGCGGCTTGCTGATCGGCAATGTACGGCTGCGCTGCCTCGACCAACGACTGCCATTCCGGCTCGTCGGTCTCGACGACTCCGCGTTTGGACATCCCGGCGATACCACCGGTTCGCAGTACCTCGATGCGCAGGCTCATCTGCCCTCGATCACACCCGATCGTCGCTCGGCTCCCGTGTTGACTGAACTCCCACGGTAGACCAACCCTGGGCCACGGCCCTGGCAACGTCGGAACCGGCCCCGAATCGCTTGGTTGCTGCTGCAAGGGTCGCGGCGGAGAACCCGGCGAAATCGACTGTCGGGGAGAGTCCGCCGACGGTCATCGTGTCGAACCAGACCTGCCCGACGCGATCCCAGGCCGGGCCACCGAGCGTGGTGGCAGCCACGGCGAACGCGCGATTCGGGATGCCCGAATTGATGTGCACCCCACCGTCGTCCTCGGTGGTGACGACGAAATCGTCCATGCTGGCCGGCTGCGGATCCTTACCGAGAACGTCGTCGTCGTAGGCGGTGCCGGGTTCGATCAGCGAGCGCAACGCCTTGCCCTGCACCGCGGGCAGGAACAGGCCTTCGCCGATCAGCCACGACGCGTCCTCGGCGTTCTGCTCTGCCGTGTACTGCTCGACCAGTGCGCCGAACACATCGGAGATGGACTCGTTGAGCGCGCCGGCCTGGTTCTTGTACTCGAGCGGGGTGGTGTACTGCGTGAACCCGTGCGCGAGTTCGTGTGCGATGACGCCGAGCGAGACGGTGAATCGAGCGAAGACCTCGCCGTCACCGTCGCCGAACACCATGCGCGAGCCGTCCCAGAACGCGTTGTCGTAGTCCTGGCCGTAGTGCACCGTCGCGTCGAGGGGCAGGCCGCTGCCGTCGAGACTCGAGTACCCGTAGACCTTCTCGAAGAACGCATAGGTGGCCCCGAGGCCGTCGTAGGCCTCGTCGGTCGCAGCGTCGCCGGTGGGATCCTCGCCCTCGGCCCGCACCTGCTGGCCGGGTAGATCGCGAGTGGACTTGGCATCGGAGATCGTGCGCTCGAGCGTGCCGCCGG
>NZ_BAOX01000034.1:0-26852 GCF_000813105.1 Rhodococcus sp. BS-15
GGCGCGATCGGAGATTCCGGTCTGCTCCAGCGCATCGATGGACGGCAGAAACTGCGTGCAGGTCTGCTGGTAGAGCGCTTCGCCGGTGACGCCTGAGGTCGCGTCGGTCTGGGGCCGCGGGCTCGGCCGCAGGCGGTACCTCGGAAACAGGAGCGGGCGCGGGCGCAGGTGCTTCGACCGTGGTGCTGGTCGGGTCCGTGGTGGAGGCGACAGCAGATGTGGTCGTAGCCGCGGCGGGTGTGCTCGACGCTTCCTCGGTCGACGGGTCGTTGCTACATCCGGCAACCGAGACGGCGACGATCAGCCCGAGCAATCCGGTCGCGATTTTTCCGTTCATCGCAACTGTGTACCACCTGCGGCTCACAGCAGCGTTTGCGCACGTCCGGTAATGGTGCTCAGCGCCGTCGACCAGGCGAGGTTCTTCGGGTCGAGAAACGCTCCGTGTCCGGCGCCGGGCAGCACGACGAGCTCGGGGTCGGTGCTGCCCGCCTTCGTGGCGGCGTCGACGTAGACGCGGCTCTGGTTCACCGAGACGGTTCGGTCGGCGTCACCGTGCAGCGCGGTCAGTGGAACGTCGAGGGGGAGGTATTCGATGGGTGAGGCGATCTTGTAGCGTCCGGGCACTTCGTTGGGCATACCGCCGAGGAAGGCAGGCACGAACTTGTCGCCGCCGATGTCGGCTGCCCGTTTCATGTCGAAGACGCCGGCCATGATGGTGGCGCTGCGTGGTCGGATCTTCGGTTCTGCGCCCGGTGCGTCGACCGGCATGAGGTGTCGAGCTGCCACCCATGCGGCGAGTTGGCCGCCGGCGGAATGTCCGGCGACATGGACGCGATCGAGATCGAGCCGCCCGTCTGCTGCACCCTGCACGACGGTTGCCAGTGCCTCGGTGGCGTCGTCGACGTCGGAGAGGGTGTTGGCCCAGTTGTTCGGGCCACGCCGATACTCGACGTTCCACACGGCGATGCCCTCGTCGGCGATGGCCGTCGACATCTGCTGGAAGTACGACAGGTCGAGATCTTCCTGCCATCCGCCGCCATGAATCATCACCACCACTGGGAGCGAGGTGGCGTTGTTGTCGGGGAGGTAGAGGTCGCCGATGTTGTCCGGTTCGTACCCGTACTTCAGTCGGATGGGATCCCCGGCCGGGCCCGATACCGGCTGCAGCGCAGCCGAATACGTCTCGGCGGTACTCGGTGATGAGTCGGTGTCGGCCGAACTGCAGCCGACCAACGCGACCGTCAGCAGACCGGAGAGGAAATGACGACGATTCACGCGCGCTGCGCCGTCCACTCGAGCAGTTCGGCAAGGGGCCACGTGTTGATCACACGCTCGGCAGGCACACCCTGCGCTTCGGCGCGGACGCAGCCGTAGCCCTGCCAGTCGAGCTGCCCGGGCGCATGCGCGTCGGTGTCGATGGAGAACAGGCAGCCGCGTTCGAGGGCGATGTCGATCAGTCGCTCGGGGGGGATCCTGGCGCTCGGGTCTGGCATTGATCTCCACTGCGGTGCCGAACTGGCGGCAGCCCTCGAACACCACGGGGGCGTCGAACGTCGATTCGGGCCTGGTGCCGCGGCCACCCTCGACGAGCCGTCCGGTGCAGTGGCCGAGGACGTCGACATGCGGGTTGGCGATGGCGGTGACCATGCGCTTGGTCATGGTCTTGGAGTCGGCTCGCAGGTTGGAATGCACGCTCGCCACCACCACGTCCAGCTCGGCGAGCAGGCCCTCGTCCTGGTCGAGCGATCCGTCGTCGAGAATGTCGACTTCGATTCCGGTGAGGATGCGGAACGGCGCGAGCCGCTCGTTGAGCTCGGCGATCACATCGAGCTGTGCACGCAGGCGCTCGGCGGTGAGGCCGTTGGCAACCTTGAGGCGCGGGGAATGATCGGTCAGAGCGCAGTATTCGTGGCCGAGCCGCGCGGCGGTGCGCATCATTTCCTCGATGGGGCTGCCGCCGTCGGACCAGTTGGAATGGGTGTGCAGATCACCCTTCAATGCGCCGCGAAGTTCGTTGTCTCCGATGGGTTCTGCCGCGTCGCGTTGCTCGCGGAGGTAATCCGGGACGTCCTGGGTCAGAGCCTGGCGAATGATCAGCGAGGTCTTGGCTCCGATACCGGTCAGCGAGGACCAGCTGTCTGCCTTCTCGTGCTCGGATCGTTGTGCGGGCGTGAGGGATTCGACGACATCTGCTGCCCGACGGTAGGCCTTGACGCGATGGGTGTCCGAGCGGGAGCGTTCGAGCCAGAAGCCGATCTCTCGAAGTGCGTCCACCGGATCCATGCGGTCCATTGTGCCTGGCGGTACCGACACGTGTTCACGGGGTAAACGGACAAAACTCTCAGGGAGTTACCAGGTCGCTCACTCCCCATAGGCTTGAAGCTGCAACTACCATCGGCAGTCATGACCAAGAAATGGTGGATCGTAGGAATAGTTGTCGTCGCCGTGGTGGCGCTGGGGCTGTACTTCGGCCCCAAGATCTATGCATCGCTCCAGGAAGACGACGCACCGGCAGCATCGGTGTCCACCTCGGGCGCGCAGGCCGCCAGCACCGAGAGCATCGATGGACGGTGGATCGTCACTCCAGGTGACGCTGCCAACGCGACCGCCGCGGGCTACACCGTCGACGAGCTGCTCAACGGGTCCGATGTCACCGTCGTCGGGTCGACGACCGAGGTCGCAGGCAACGTCGTCATCGCCGACGACACCCTCACAGAGGGGCAGGTGGTCGTCATGACCAACTCGATCAGCACCGACAGTGATCGACGTGACGGCCAGTTCCGCGGCAACATCTTCGACACTGCCACCTACCCGACGGCGACGTTCAACATCGACTCGCCGATCGATCTGTCCTCGCTGCCCAAGGACGGCACCACCGAAACCGTCACCGCCGAGGGCACATTGACGCTCAAGGATCAGACGCGTCCGGTCTCGGTGGAGATGGAGGTGCTGCAGTCCGGTGACACGCTCATCGCGTCGGGCGCAATTCCGACCACGTGGACCGACTACGGCATCGAACCGCCGTCGCTCGGCTTCGTCACCGTGGAGGGCTCGGGAACCGTCGACTTCCTGATCAATCTGAGTCAGCAGTAGCGCGTTCTCTCGCGGCCCCGGGCGTCCATCCCGGCGGTCCGACGAGATATCCGACGCGTTCCTTCCATGACCGCGATGCCGCAACATCCCGCGCGATGTTGCGGTATTCGTGTGTCTGGAGGGTCCAGATGTTGAACGTGTCGACGGGCTTGGTGAGGCCGTAGTTGGGGCGCTCGACCTCCTCGGCGTAGGTACCGAACAGGCGGTCCCAGATGATGAGGATGCCGCCGTAGTTCTTGTCCAGATACTGAGGATCGCGGCCGTGATGGACGCGATGGTGCGAGGGCGTGTTGAAGACGAACTCGAACGGACGCGGCAGCCGGTCGATGCGCTCGGTGTGTACCCAGAATTGGTAGACGAGGTTGATCGAGAAGCCGACGAACACCATCCACGGCGGCATGCCCAGCAGTGGGAGCGGAAGCCACATGATGACCTCGCCGCTGTTGTTCCACTTCTGTCGCAGCGCCGCCGCGAAGTTGAAGTACTCGCTCGAATGATGGGCCTGATGCGTCGCCAGATCAGTCGGGTTCGATGCGCGATGCGGTGATAGCCGTAGAACAGCAGGTCGACGCCCAGGATCAGGATCACCACGTGTACCAGGCGTCGGCCGGGAGATGCCACGGCGCCACGTAGACGTAGATCGCCGTGTAGCCGACTAGGGCGAGCGCCTTCCATGCCGTGGTGGTCGCGATGGACACCAGTCCCATGCTCAGGCTGGAGCGCGCATCCCTGCCGGAATAGCTACCGCGTTCACCGTCTTCGAGCTTCGCGGCCGCAATCCATTCGATTGCCAGCAGCAGTGCGAACGCGGGAATGGCCAGCGCGACGGGATCGCGCAGCGGTTCGGGCAGTGCATTCCACGCCGAACCGATCCAGTCGCTCATCGAACCTCCCGCGTGACAGTGAGAGGTTGAGTGTAACGCTGTCTGCCCAGTTTCCCACGGCTCGTACCGTGGAGGGGCGCACACATCGGTCGAGAGAGCGGAGTCGGACTTGTTGCAGAAAATTGCGTCCACGGTCGGGCAGGTGGGCGAGTCCGTGTTGAGTGTCGTTGGGATTCGAGTCGGTACCGAGGAGCCGCCGCACACGAGCCGTCGACTGACCGATGCGGTGGAGATCCGTCGCTACGAACCACGCATCGCGGCGCAGACCACGGTCGACGCCGATGAGGACGAGGCACGCCAGGAGGGTTTCCGTCGCCTGGCCCGGTACATATTCGGCGGAAACGGGGACAAGCAAAAGGTTGCAATGACCGCTCCCGTCAGTCAGTCGTCCGCAGGCTCGCAGAAGATTGCGATGACTGCCCCTGTGTCGAGCACGCCCGGCAGCACCGGCTGGGTCGTCCGGTTCTTCATGCCGTCCGAGTGGACGATGGACACGCTGCCCACGCCCGACGACGACCGTGTGACGTTGACGGAGGTCCCGGCGGAGACGGTGGCCGTGTTGCGTTTCAGCGGGGGCCGCGGCCGGGGCGACGTCGAACCACAGATGGCTGCGTTGACGGAAGCGTTGCGTGCACACGGCATCGAGATGCTCGGTGAGCCGATGACCTGGTTCTACGATCCTCCGTGGACCTTGCCGCCACTGCGTCGCAACGAGGTGGTCGTGGCGATACCGGAAGGTTCCTGACACGTTGGGGCATTCCGGCAACTGCTCGCTAATTCCCTACTGCAATGGTAGGAATTTAACGTGCACATCACGGCCAAGGCGGACTATGCGTTCGGACGCTCGTCGAACTCGCGGCGGTCGGTGGACAGCGGCCCGCGAAGGCAGAGGCGCTGGCCATGGCTCAGGGCATACCGCACAAGTTTCTCGAATCGGTGCTCTCGGATCTGCGTCGCGCAGATCTGGTGTGCAGTAGGAGGGGGCCCGACGGCGGCTACTGGCTGGCGCGGGAGGCGTCGGACATTTCTGTTGCCGATGTGATGAGGGCCGTCGAGGGCCCGTTGGCGTCGGTGCGCGGTCAGCGGCCCGAGGATGCGGAGTACTTCGGTCCGGCCGAGCCGCTCACTCGGGTGTGGCTGGCGGTGCGTGTCAATCTGCGGGCGGTGCTCGAGGCGGTGTCGCTGGCGGACATCGTCGAGAACGATCTCCCGGACTTCGTCGGAGAGTTGATCAGCGAGCCGACCGCGTGGGCACGTCGATGAGCTGAGTCACATCCATTGCCAGCTGTGGCGCGATCGACAAAAGTGCACTCCACTGCAAACTTGCAGAAGAGTGCAAGTTCCGTAGGTTGGTAAGCGTGACTTCTCCGACGGGCCTTCGTGATCTGAAGAAGGCCGCCACCCGCGACGCCCTCGGCATGGCCGCCGTGCGTCTGGGCAAGGAGCACGGCTTCGACGCGGTCACCGCCGACGCCATCGCGCACGAAGCGGGAGTCTCCACCCGCACGTTCCACAACTACTTCTCCAACAAGGAAGAAGCAGTACTTCACCACATCGAAGTGTCTGCACTCGAATGGTTCGAGCTCCTGCGCGCCAGGCCGTCGACCGAACCGATCTGGGACTCGTTGCGGCACATCGCAATCAACCTCGTCGCGGACCCCGGCCGGGATCTGGACGACACCTTCGCGGCAGCGCGGCTGATCGAGGCCAACCCTGCCCTGATGGCGCGCAAGCTCGAAATGCACCAATCGCTGACCCGCAAGCTCGGCGAGGCCATCGCCGAGCGAACCGGCACCGATATCGACACCGACCTCTACCCCAACCTGCTCCAGATGGCCGTCGGTGGTGCCGTCACCGCAGCACTGAACATCTGGGTCACCGATTGTGCGGGTGCGTCGACGCCCAGGGCACTCATCGAAGACGCCTTCGACCAACTGCGCGCCGGCCTACCGGAACCTCATCCCCATCCCGACTCGTCCGAACCCAACCGAGGAGCTTGACAGTGGCCACCTATCTCTACCGAATCGGAAGATTCGCGTACCGACGCAAGGGCATCGTCCTCGGACTGTGGCTGGCGATTCTGGTTCTCGCCGGAGTGGGCGCTGCGACGCTGTCCGGCCCCACCGCCAACTCGTTCAACATCCCGGGCACACCGGCGCAGGCCGCACTCGACCTGCAGGAGGAGCGCTTCGGCAACGCCGAGGATCCGCTCACCGCAGTCAACGCCGAGTACGTGTTCCAGGCACCCGACGGGCAGACGCTGGACACCCCGCAGTACACCTCGGCCATCGATGCCACCATCGCCGAGATCGAGAAGGTGGACGCCGCGAAGCCCGCGGAAGGTGCTCCGCCGCTGGCGAATCCGGTCGCTGCAAATCAGTCGACCATCGAGCGATACACCGAGGCGGCAGCGGAGGCAGGTACCCCGGCCGACGAGGTTGCAGCCGACGCCGCAGCCACTTCACCGCTGAGTCCCAACGGCAACGTCGGAACGGTCACCGTGCCGATCAACGTCGAGCTCGCCGACGTCACCGACCAGATCCGAACCGAACTCGACGAGGCCGCACAGCCGGCCCGTGACGCCGGATTGACCGTCCTGCTCGGCGGAACCGTCGCGCAGGACACCGCCCCGCCCGGCGGAACGTCGGAACTCGTCGGTCTGGCCGTGGCCGCCGTCGTGCTGCTCATCATGTTCGGATCCGCCGCAGCCGCCAGCCTGCCGCTCATCACCGCCATCGTCGGAATCGGCATCTCGAGCCTGGCGATCACCACCGCATCCGGCTTCGCCGACCTGTCGACGTTCACACCGGTGCTCGCCATCATGATCGGTCTGGCCGTCGCGATCGACTACTCCCTGTTCATTCTGGCTCGCTACAGACACGAGCTGACGCTCACCGACGACCGTGAGGAAGCCGTCGGCCGGTCGGTGGGAACGGCAGGCTCGGCCGTCGTGTTCGCCGGTGCCACCGTGCTCATCGCCCTCGTCGCACTGCGCGTCGTCGGCATTCCGTTCCTGTCGCAGATGGGTCTGGCAGCCGGATTCGCAGTGTTCATCGCGGTCCTCATCGCACTGACATTCCTTCCCGCCATGCTCGGCCTCTACAAGAACAAGGCCTTCGCGGGCAAGATCAAGTTCGTCAACACTGCCGACCCGGAATCTCCCGATGCCAAGCCCACCAACGGACTTCGGTGGGCCAGGTTCCTGGTCAAGCGGCCCGCGGTGGGACTCATCGGCGGCATCGTTCTGCTCGGCGTCATCGCAGGCCCGGCCACCGGACTGTCACTGGCTCTGCCATCCATTGCCACGTCGGATCCGTCCACGCCCGCGCGTCAGGCCTACGACATCGTCGACGAGGGCTTCGGACCGGGACGCAACGGACCTCTGCTGGTCATCGCCGACGCGTCGAACGTGGCCGAGGCCGATCGGACGGCGTCGTTCGGCAAGGTCGTCGAGACCATCACCGGGCAGTCGGACGTCACGAACGCGCAGATCATCGCCGTCAACCCGGCCGGTGACACCGCGCAGATTCTCGTCACGCCGTCGTCCGCGCCGAACAGTGAGCAGACGAAGGATTTGGTGGCGAACCTGCGGGACGCCGAACCGGGCGTGCAGGCCAGCGACGGCGTCTCTTACGGCGTCACCGGCCAGACCGCGCTCGAGCTGGACGTCTCCGAACGACTGCAGGACGCGTTGATTCCGTACCTGGCAGTGGTCGTCGGCCTGGCATTCGTGTTGCTGATGCTGGTGTTCCGCTCCATCCTGGTGCCGCTGACCGCAACACTCGGCTTCCTGCTCAGCGTGCTCGCGACCTTCGGTGCCACGGTGTTCATCTTCCAAGAGGGTGGGCTCGGCCTGATCTCCAACCCGCAGCCGATCGTCAGCTTCATGCCGATCTTCCTGATCGGTGTCGTGTTCGGCCTGGCGATGGACTACCAGGTGTTCCTCGTCTCGCGAATGCGTGAGGAGTTCGTCCACGGTGCCGCCGCCAAGGATGCCGTCGTCAACGGCTTCAAGTACGGCGCACGCGTGGTCACCTCGGCAGCGATCATCATGATCTCGGTGTTCGCCGCGTTCATCGCCGAGCCGGACTCGTTCATCAAGTCCATCGGATTCGCGCTCGCCGCCGCCGTGTTCTTCGACGCGTTCGTCGTGCGTATGGTGCTGATTCCGTCGGTGATGGCTCTGCTCGGCGACAAGGCCTGGTGGCTGCCGAAGTGGCTGGACAAGATTCTGCCGGACGTCGACATCGAAGGTGCCAAGCTGAAGGCCGCACCGGAGAAGAACGCGTAGTTCCCGCCGGCTGGTCGGCCGAAGATTACCCGTAACACTCGAAAAACGGAGAGACTGTTATCCATGTGTACGAGTAATCTTCGGCCATCATGCTGATTCCCCTGCTGCGCACGTATCTGGCTCCGTACAAGATGCCGATCGTCGCGCTGATTCTGCTCCAACTGGTCGCCACGCTGGCGGCCCTGTTCCTGCCCAGCCTCAACGCCGACATCATCGACAAGGGCGTCACCACCGGCGACACGGGCTACATCCTCTCGGCCGGCGGAGTGATGTTGATGGTGTCCGCGGTGCAGATCATCAGCTCGGTGGCCGCGGTGTTCATCGGGGCGCGCGCGGCCATGGGTGTCGGACGCGACCTGCGTGGTGCCATCCTGCATCGCGTAGGCACGTTCTCCGCCCGTGAGGTCGGCCAGTTCGGTGCGCCGTCGCTGATCACCCGCAACACCAACGACGTTCAGCAGGTGCAGTTGGTGATCGTCATGGGGTTCACCATCGTGGTGATGGCCCCCATCATGTGCGTCGGTGGCATCGTGATGTCGCTGCGCGAGGATCTCGGGCTGTCCTGGATCCTGATGATCGCGGTGCCCGGGCTCGCGATCTCGATGGGCCTGATCATCGTCAAGATGGTGCCGGCGTTCCGCTCGATGCAGAAGCGTATCGACGCCGTCAATCGTGTTCTGCGTGAGCAGATCACCGGAATTCGCGTGGTACGAGCGTTCGTTCGCGAGGACTTCGAGATCGATCGTTTCGGGGCGGCCAACAGCGCGCTGACCGATACCGCCCTGCGTGTCGGACGGCTCATGGCCCTGATGTTCCCGACGGTCATGCTCATCAGCAACGTCACCAGCGCTGCCGTCATCTGGTTCGGCGGCCACGCGATCGACGACGGTACGATGCAGATCGGCTCTCTCACAGCGCTTCTGAGCTACATCATGCTCATCCTCATGTCGGTGATGATGGCCTCGTTCATCGCGATGATGGTGCCCCGCGCGTCGGTGTGCGCCGATCGCATCAGCGAGGTACTGGCCACCGAATCCTCGGTCGTGTTGCCCCGCGAGCCCAAGACGTTCGCGTCCTCGCCGGGAACCGTCGAGCTCGTGAACGCCGAATTCTCTTTCCCTGGAGCCGAATATCCGGTGCTGTGCGGGGTGAACCTGACAGCCGAGGCAGGCAAGGTCACCGCCATCATCGGCGGCACCGGCTCGGGAAAGTCCACCCTCGTCAACCTGATTCCGCGACTCATCGACGTCACCGGCGGTGAGGTTCGCGTCGGCGGAGTCGACATCCGCGAACTCGATCTTGACCTGCTGCGCTCCGAGATAGGTCTGATTCCGCAGAAGCCGTACCTGTTCTCGGGCACCATCGCGAGCAACCTGCGCTACGGCAAATCCGACGCCACCGACGAAGAACTGTGGGAGGCACTCGAGATCGCCCAGGGAGCCGACTTCGTTCGCGCCATGCCCGAGGGATTGGAAACACCCGTCGCGCAGGGCGGTACGACGGTCTCCGGCGGTCAGCGGCAACGCCTCGCCATCGCCCGCGCGTTGGTCCGCAAACCCAGCATCTATCTGTTCGACGACTCGTTCTCCGCACTGGACCTCACCACCGACGCCAATCTGCGCGCGGCTCTGAAGGCAGTGACGCGAGATGCATGCATGATCGTTGTCGCTCAACGCGTCTCGACCATCATCGATGCCGATCAGATACTCGTGCTCGACGACGGAAAGCCGGTAGGTGTGGGTACCCACGACCAATTGATGGCCGATTGCCCCACCTACGCCGAGATCGTCGACTCGCAGCACGCCGTGGGTGCACTGTGACCGCGCAGGTGGAGAAGACGGAAGAGAAGGACGCCGCCCCCGTCGCAAAAGCTGTCGTGCCGGGAACCAAGGCCCGCAATTTCAAGGGCTCGTTGCGGCGATTGATCGGCCTGCTTGCTCCCGAGCGAGTGTTCCTGTCGATCATGCTGCGTTCGGTATCGCCAGCACCGTGCTGACCGTCGCCGCGCCCAGCGTCCTCGGACACGCGACCGACCTCATCTTCAACGGCGTCGTCGGCCGCGAGCTCGATCCAGGTCTGACCAGAGACCAGGCCATCGACCAGCTGCGGGCGGAGGGGAACGACTCCGTCGCAGATCTGGTGTCCGGGACGGACCTGACTCCCGGCGCCGGAATCGACTTCGGTGCAGTGGGAACCGTGCTGATGTGGGTCCTGGTTCTGTATGTGTTGTCTGCGGTGCTGGCCTGGGCGCAGGGATACATCCTCAACATCGCGCTGCAGCGTCGAATCCTGTTGCTGCGCGGAAGCGTCGAAGCGAAGGTGCATCGACTGCCGCTGAAGTACTTCGACAACAATGCGCGCGGCGAGACTCTGAGCCGCGTCACCAACGACATCGACAACGTCTCGACCAGCCTGCAGCAGACGCTGAGTCAGTTGATCACCGGCATTCTCACCGTCCTGGGCATCCTCGGCGTCATGATCTGGATCTCACCGCTGCTGGCTCTCGTTGCGGTGCTGACCATTCCGGCGTCGTTCGCGGTCACCGCCGTCATCGCCAAGCGTTCGCAGCCGCACTTCGTCGCGCAGTGGAAGCACACCGGCAAGCTGAACGCGCAGATCGAAGAGACGTACACGGGCCACGAGATCGTCAAGGCCTTCGGTCGTCAGGCGGACGTGGAACGCGAATTCGGCGATCGCAACGAGAAGCTGTTCCAGTCGAGCTTCCGGGCGCAGTTCATCTCCGGCATGATCATGCCCGTCATCATGTTCCTCGGGAACATCAACTACGTGGTCATCGCCGTGGTCGGCGGGCTGCGGGTCGCGTCGGGCACACTCACGCTCGGTGAGGTGCAGGCGTTCATCCAGTACTCGCGTCAGTTCACGCAACCGCTCACCCAGGTGGGTGCGATGGTGAACCTGGTCCAGTCGGGTGTCGCGTCGGCCGAGCGTATCTTCGAGGTCCTCGACGCCGAGGAAGAAGACGCCGACCCCGCCGATGCGGTACGGCCCACCGAGCGCCGAGGACGCGTCGAATTCGACAACGTCTCGTTCGGCTACTCTCCCGACCGCCCGCTCATCGAGAACCTCTCGCTGGTGGCCGATCCCGGGCATCTGGTCGCGATCGTCGGACCGACCGGCGCGGGCAAGACCACCCTGGTGAACCTCATCATGCGGTTCTACGAGATCGATTCCGGCCGAATCACCCTCGACGGCGTCGACACCAGGAAGATGACCCGCGAGGAACTTCGGGCTCGCACCGGAATGGTGCTGCAGGACACCTGGCTGTTCGGCGGAACCATTCGCGACAACATCGCTTACGGAGACCCGAGTGCCAGCGAGGAGGAAATCCTCGAGGCCGCGCGAGTGAGCTACGTCGATCGCTTCGTCCACTCGTTGCCCGACGGCTACGACACGATCATCGACGAGGAGGGCAACAACGTCAGCGCCGGTGAGAAGCAGCTCATCACCATCGCCCGTGCCTTCCTGGCCAAGCCGCTGATTCTCATCCTCGACGAGGCCACCAGCTCGGTCGACACCCGTACCGAACTGCTGGTGCAGAAGGCCACCGCGAAGCTGCGCACCGATCGCACCAGTTTCGTGATCGCGCACAGGCTTTCGACCATCCGCGACGCGGACACCATCGTGGTGATGGAGAACGGCAGCATCGTCGAGCAGGGTAATCACGAGGAACTGCTCGCGGCCAAGGGTGCCTACTTCCGCCTCAATGCGGCTGGCGCCGCAGTGGCATGAATAAGTGCCGCAGAGGGCACTTAACCGCACCACTGCCGCGCAGCGGCATACTGACGCGGTGAGTTCCTCCAGCTTCGGCTTCGATATCGGCACCCGGCTCGACGGTGACCTCGGTCGCACCGGCACCATCCACACCCCGCACGGTGACATCGCCACCCCCGCGTTCATCGCGGTGGGAACCAAGGCGACCGTCAAAGCGGTGCTGCCCGAGGCGATGAAGGAACTCGGCGCGCAGGCTGTGCTCGCCAATGCGTACCACCTGTATCTGCAGCCGGGCTCGGACATCGTCGACGAGGCGGGTGGGCTGGGCAAGTTCATGAACTGGGACGGGCCGACGTTCACCGACAGCGGCGGCTTCCAGGTGATGTCGCTCGGAGTGGGGTTCAAGAAGGTCATCTCTATGGACGCCACGCGCGTGCAGTCCGACGACGTCATCGCCGAGGGCAAGGAACGTCTCGCGCACGTCGACGACGACGGAGTGACGTTCAAGTCCCACCTCGACGGCTCCAAGCATCGGTTCACTCCCGAGGTGTCGATGCAGATTCAGCACCGCCTCGGAGCAGACATCATGTTCGCGTTCGACGAGCTGACCACGCTGATGAATACCCGCGGCTACCAGGAGAAGTCGGTCGATCGGACGCAGGCGTGGGCCAAGCGATGCGTCCTCGAACACGAACGACTCACGGTCGAGCGCGACGACAAGCCGTACCAGGCCCTGTTCGGGGTGGTCCAGGGCGCGCAGTACGAGGATCTACGACGCAAGGCCGCACACGATCTCGAGACCATCACCGGCGAGACCGGTAGAGGATTCGACGGCTACGGCATCGGCGGCGCACTCGAGAAGCAGAACCTCGGCACCATCACCCGGTGGGTGAACGAGGAACTGCCCGAGCACAAGCCGCGGCACATGCTCGGCATCAGCGAGCCGGACGACTTCTTCACCGCCATCGAGAACGGTGCCGACACGTTCGACTGCGTCAATCCTTCACGCGTGGCGCGCAATGCGGCGATCTACGTGCCGACGGGACGCTTCAACATCAACACCGCCAAGCATCGACGCGACTTCACCCCGATCGACGAGAACTGCGACTGCTACACCTGCGCGCACTACACCCGTGCGTACATCCATCACCTGTTCAAGGCCAAGGAGATGCTCGCCTCGACGCTGTGCACCATCCACAACGAGCGCTTCACGGTCAAACTGGTCGACGACATCCGTGCCTCGATCGATCAGGGACGCTTCACGGAATTCAAGACGGAGTTCCTGGGTCGGTTCTATGCTGCGAAGACTGCGTGAGTTGATCTTCGAGCTCCGAAATGCGCTGTAGCAGTTCCTGTTCCCGCTCAGCGGCTTTGCGCTGGTAGACCTCGGACAGCTCCGCGAGGTAGGCCGCGTCGTAGCGGGGGATGATGCTGCGGGTGCAGTTCCAGTCGAAGGCCTCGACGTCGATGACGATGCTGCGCTCGCAGGTAGCGGCGACGGTCATGTCGCCGATCTTTCCGAGCCGGTCCAGTAATTCGGGGTCGTCGGCCTTCTCGACGGTGCGTGCCCGTCCGTAGAGCTTGAGGCGTTGCCGCAGAGGGTAATTCACCAGAAACAGTGCGACGCGGTCATCGTGATCGAGATTGGCCGCCGTGACGTACTGATGGTTGCCGGCGAAATCGGCGAAGCCGAGAGTGTGATCGTCGAGGACCTGCAGGAAGCCTTTCGGCCCACTTCGATACTGGATGTACGGCCACCCGGTCTCGGCGACGGTGGCGATCTGGAACTGATCCAACGTGCGAATCATGGCCTTTTCTCGAGTGTCGAGAGGCGTCGGGCCGTCGTCGGGACGCTCGGTCTGCGAGCCGTAGGCGGTGTAGCTGCCGTCGACCTTCTGCCGGGCAATCGCAGCAGGGCCGAACATCAGATGGTGATAGTGGTTGTTCTGCGGCACGGGGTTCACCTTAGGACACCGGGGCCTCGCGGCAATGGACGTGTCGGAGGCAACTGCAATGATCTTCGACGCGGGATATGTGTCGATCGCGCACAATGGACGAAGACGTCAGAATGCGCCCCAGTGAGAAGGTGATAGCCGTGACCACTCAGTTCGAGTTTCGACTGAAGGGAGTGACTGCACCTGAGGGCGAGCTGGATGCCAACGACCTGATTGCTCTCGTAATGGGTCTCAAGGCAGTTGCTATGAGCATCGGCCGAGGCGAGACCGATGCCGATCGGCTCGGCCGCGCACCCTCACGAGTGCACCGTGTCGCCGATCTTGTCATCGGGTTGGCCCCTGGCAGCACCAAACTTCTTGTTCGCCGCGCGGGAGCTGGTGCGGACGCGTTGGATTTCGATCTGGCAGACGAGGAAGGCTTCGACGCAACATTCCAGAAGTTGGTGGAATCGATCGGTCTCGACCATCGGCCAGACTGGGTGAGTGATTCGCTTTCGAACGCGGCCGGTGAATTGGTATCGGCGCTTCGCCGCGCTGCCCCGGAGGTCGAGTTCAAAGCCGATGGACTGACTGTGCAGACATTCGATACGGCTGCACTTCGACCCGAGACCTGGCAGGTCGCAACTGGCGTGTCGACCGAACTCCGCACCTTCATCGGACGCCTGTATTCGGCGAACCTACACACGCACCGCTTTCAGGTGGAGGATGACGCCGGTAACCAAGTCGCTCTCCCCGATGTGGCCGACGACTCGGGACTCGGTCCATTGCTCGGCAGGTACGTGACCGTGACCGGTAGCCCGGAAGCCGACGCGGGCGGACAGTTGAAGAGGCTGTTGAATGCCAGGATCGTTGCCCTTCCCGAAGCAGTAGCAGAGACAGGTGTTCCCGACCCGGTCTCCCTCGGAGACATCTTGGCTGCTGCCTCCGGTATCGAGTCCGGGGGGATCGACGGGGTGAGCGACGATGAAGCTGACGCATTCTTTGCGGCTATCGGGCTATGACCCGGTCCTCTAGCCGGGCTGCTGTTCTCGTTGATACCGACGTGTTCAGCATCCTGTACATCGACCCGGTCAAGGCTGCGAATCGTGGCCTTCCTGTCGAACAACTCCGTGCACAACTGGCTGGACTTCAGGTTGTGATTGCCTTCCAGACGAGGGCAGAGGTACTCGCGGGAGCGATGGTGGGCAGTTGGGGTGAGCGCAAATTGGCCGACACCCGGGCAAAGCTCGACTCGGCTCCTACGATTTCGATCGACAGTGGAGTCGTGGATGCTTACGCGTCTTTGACCGCTGCATGCAGGCGTGTAGGCCATGCGCTGCACGACAAGATTCACACCGGTGATCGTTGGATCGCAGCATGCGCGATCTCGAAGGAGGTGCCGTTGCTGAGCCTGGACGGCATCTATGCGGGAGCGCCGGACTTGGCTCTGCTCGGAGGTTGAGCGGCCGCCTCGCACGGGCACACACCGGATCGGAGCGTACGGTGGTACTACCGACTGTGTAGTAGAAGATTTGCCCTGGGGGGAACACCATGTCCGACGACGCCCTACCTGTGAGTTCGTCCCAGGCCGACATCTGGATTGCCCAACAGTTCATGCCGGACGTGCCCTTCACCATTGCGTACTACGTCGACATCATCGGCGCTGTGGACCTCGATGTGCTGTTCGAGTGTGGCAGTCGAGCGCATCGAGAGTTCTCGTCGTCGACGATGCGAATCATCGAGGTCGACGGCACCCCGATGCAGCGGTTCGAGCCTCGGGAGACCGAATCGGTCGAGATCCTCGACTTCCGCGGCCGCGACCGTCCGGCCGATGCGGCCACGCAGTGGATGAACGACGATTGCCGCACGCCCTTCTCCATGGACAGTCAGCTCGTGCGGTTGCGGGTCCTTCGAGTCGGCGACGATCGAGTGTTCTGGTACACCCGAGCCCATCACATCGCGCTCGACGGGTATGCCTCCATGAAGGTGCTCGAGCGGGCGGCGGCCCTGTATGCCGCCGCGTCTGGTGGCGTCGAGCCTGCGGCCATCGATCCGACGACCCCGGCCGCGCTTGTCGCCGAGGACGAGCGCTACCGCACCTCCACCCGCGCACGACGTGATCGAGCGCATTGGGAGTCGACCGACCTGGGATATGCCGAGCCCCTCGGCCGGACTGCTCGGCCCGCGTCGGTGCCGATCGTCGTCGGCGAGGATCGTACGGTTTCTCCGACCGCCCCGGGGCATGCGACGTCGACGGTGGTGATCGCGGCATTCGCCGCGTACCTGGCGCGTATGAACGACACCGACGACGTGGATCTGTCGTTGCCGGTCTCGGCGCGGCCGACAGCGATGTTGCGCCGGGCCGGGTCCTCGCTGTCGCATGTGGTGCCGTTGCGGTTGCCGGGCGTCGGATCGGCGACGGTGAACAACGTGATCAAGTCCACCGAGGTGGCCATCGGTGCCGTGCTCCGGCATCAGCGCAGCAGACCGCCGGCATCCGAGAGTGGACATGCGCTGCGCGCAGGGCGTTTCGGGCCGACGATCAACGTGATGATGTTCGCGAACACTGTGGCCATCGGCGAGTTCGACGGTGAGATCGACATTCTGACCACGGGCCCGGTGTCGGACCTCGCCGTCAACATCTACCCCGGTCGGGGTGGAGAGCGGCCGCGCATCGACTTCGAGGCCAACTCGACCGTCTACACGCCGAGCGACCTCGCTCGCCACCACCAACGGTTTCTGCACTTTCTCGACCGTTTTGCCGAATCCGACTGCGGTGACACGGCAGTGGCAGACCTCGACCTGTTCCTGCCCGACGAGTCCCGTACGACCCCCGCGTCGGTGGGCGCGGCCGCGGCTGAGCAGGGATCACTGAACGACGTGTTCTCGGCGGCAATCGCGGAGCACGGCAATCGAATTGCCATCCAGGACGCCGGCGCCTCGATCACCTACGGAGAACTGGCCGCAAGAGTCGACGCACTCGCATCCACCTTGAACGCCCGAGCAATCGGCACAGAGGACCGGGTCGCCGTGCGCGTCGGCCGATCCGTCGAGGGCGTCGTCGCGTTCTGGGCGATCGCACGAGTGGGTGCGGTGTACGTCCCGGTCGACCCGAATCACCCCCGCGAACGCGCAGAGTTCGTGCTGCGTGACAGCGGAGCGGTGTTGGGCCTGTGCACCGGAGGCACCGAGTTGGGTGAGGTGGAGTGGCTGACCGTCGATGGCGTTCTCGCAGAAAGAGACTCGAACGATGTCGCCGCGACGACCGCACCGCACAACGCTGCGTACGTCATCTACACCTCCGGATCCACCGGCACCCCCAAGGGTGTAGTCGTCACCCACAACGGTATCGGCGCTCTGGTGCAACAGATTCGGAGCAGCTACGACCTGAACGTCGAGTCCCGAGTCTGTCACCTTGCCTCGCCCGGATTCGACACGGCCATTGTCGAGGTGTTGGCCGCAGCGACAGCAGGTGCGGCAGTGGTGATCGCGCCGCCGGACAGCTACGGCGGCGCGGAACTGTCGGAACTGATTGCTCGGCAGGCGGTTACGCATCTGCTGATCACACCCTCGGCGCTGGCCACGTTGAATCCCGAAGCACTGGCGGGCGTCGGGACGATCATCATCGGCGGCGAAGCAGCACCGCAGGATACGGTCGACCGCTGGTCGGTGGGTCGACGACTGCTCAACGCCTACGGCCCCACCGAGACGACCTGCAGTGTCACGATGACCGCCCCATTGCACCCGGGCAGCGCGGACGGAATCGGTCGAGCCATGGTGGGAGCGGTGATTCACCTCCTCGATCGCACGCTGCGACCTGTTCCGTCGGGTGCGGTCGGCGAAATCTACATCGAGACGCCCGGCGTCGCGCGCGGATATCTCGGTCGCACCCTGGAAACAGCAGCGCGCTTCGTCGCGAACCCGTTCAGCAGCAGCGGGAGTTGGATGTTCCGCAGTGGAGATCGGGCGCGTCTGCGCGGCGACGGAACGCTGGAGTTCCTCGGCCGCATCGACGATCAGATCAAGATCCGGGGAAATCGCGTCGAACTGGGCGAGATCGACGCAGCGCTGCGGGCGTGGCCGGAGGTCGCTGCGGCGTCATCGGCATTGCGCCGCAGTCACACTGGGGACATGCGTATCGATGGTTACGTCGTTGCCGCGAACAGCGAACACGTGCTCGACACCGAGCACATTCGCAAGGATCTTGCCGGGCGATTGCCTGCCCACATGGTGCCGGCGACGATCTCGATTCTCGACGAGATTCCGCTGACGATCAATCGTAAGGTCGATCGCGGCGCACTTCCTGTTCCGAGCCTGACCGCTCCGACGACCGGCCCTCCGGTCGAGCCGTCCGGTGCCACCGAGGAGATGGTGGCGGCAGCGTTCGTACGCGTCCTCGGCAGGGACGGTATCGATTGCGCTGCGTCGTTCTTCGATCTCGGAGGTGACTCACTGGCCGCGACCAGAGTCGTGTCGGCGGTGCGGGCCGAGGAATCGGTGGACATCGGTGTGCGAGACCTCGTCGAGGCCCCGTCCGTTCAGGCTTTGGCGGCGCTGATCGATACGCGTTGCCATGTTGGACTGCAACAGAATTCGCGGCCCGAACGAGGTATGTCGCAGGCCGTGGCCGCGATTCCGCTGGCTCCGCAGCAACGCCACATCGATCGAAGTGCTCAGTTACCGCTGTCCAACCTGCCGTTCACGGTCGCGATTTCCGGGGAGTTCCACGCCGCGGCAGCCTCGCAGGCGTTGACCGATCTGATCGAGCGACACAGCACTCTGCGGACGCGCTACCCGGACCTCGATGGGGTTCCGGCTCAGGTCGTCGAGTCGGATTCTGCTGCGGTGACACCGAATCTCGACGTTGTCGACTTCGATGACGCCGCGGTGACGCAGACCCTGCAGCACCCCTTCGACGTGCGCACCGAGTTCCCGATCCGCGCTCGCCTGTTCGCCGTAGCGCCCGATCACCACGTGCTGGCGTGCGCCGTTCACCACATCGCAGCGGACGGGTGGTCTCTCGGGCTGCTGGCGTCGGATTTCGTACTGGCTTATCAGACCAGGATGGCCGGCAGTGCACCGTCATGGTCCGAATTACCCTTGCAGTACGCCGATTACAGCGTCTGGGCCGCCGATCGGGATGTATCGGCCGACATCGAGTTCTGGCGCGCGGAACTCGCAGGTGTCCCCAACAGCACCGGGTTGCCGTTGGACCGGCCACGTACACAGGAGTGGGATTTCTCCGGTGCGCGCACATCGCTTCGCTTCGATGCACCCGCCACGGAGAAAATGACCGATCTTGCCCAGCGTTGCGGGACAGGACGATTCACCGTGCTACGCGCAGCACTGCTGATTCTGCTCGCGGAGGTGACAGACTCCACCGATATCGTCGTCGGGACCCCGGTTGCCGGACGCGACGATCCGAGGCTCGAGCAGGTGGTCGGTACCTTCACCAACACCGTCGCGATCCGGACGGACATCGCGTCCGCTTCGACCGTCGACGACGTCGTGCAGGCGGCGCGGGCGAGCGAACTGCGGGCCTTCGATCATGCAGCGGTGCCGTTCGAGGATGTCGTCGCTGCCATCGCTCCTGACTCGACGGATGCGCGTCATCCGATTTTCCAGGTGGCACTGTCGTTGGATGTCTTCACCGCCGCAACGCTCGAACTTGGGGACACGCGTGTCGAGATCACGCCCCGACCGATCGACATCGCGAAATGCGACCTCCATCTTCACGTCACCGAACGGCGGGACGACCAAGGGAAGACAGGAGTGGAGCCCGCGGAACGACCCAGGGGCGCTATCTGTACGGAGATCGATATCGTCTATCCCACAGCATTGTTCGACGCGAATACCGTTGTCGCGCTGGGACGGAGTCTCGAGCAGGTCGTGTATGCGATGGTCGCAGAACCCGACTCGGCGTGGCGGGATCTGGCAGCCCTCGATCCATCCATGCAACTACTACACAACGTGTAGCATGTGTTGTGCGTGAGGTGCACGCGACTTTCCAAGCCAGGGGGAGAACGCATGTCCACCTTCAACGGCCTACCGGCCCACATTCTTCTCGTTCACTTCATCGTGGTGCTGGCACCGTTGACCGCGCTGCTCGCCATCACGGCCAGTATCTGGACCGGTGTGCGCAGCCGTCTCGTGTGGCTCATCGCAGCCCTGGCGGTGTTCACGTTGGTGTTGACGCCGCTGACGACCGAGGCAGGCGAGTGGCTCGAGAAGCGCGTCCCCGAGACCGCTGCGGTCGAACAGCACGCCGAGATCGGCGACTGGATGATCTTCTTCTCCGTCGGTCTTGTGGTCGTCGCCGCGGCGCTCGTGTTCCTGCATGTACGTGAGCGTCGGGGCAATACCCCCGTGCGCTGGCAGTCGATTGCGGTGGTGGTCTTGGCTGTGCTGATCGGAGCGACCACAATCATCCAGGTGTACAGAATCGGTGAGTCCGGCGCGCGCGCCGCATGGGATGACGTGTCAGCGACGGCCGTCGATGAGTGAGCCCGAGCCGGGCCTGCACGAGCACGAACCGCACGGTGATCTGTCTGGCCGGCTGAACTGGCTGCGGGCAGGCGTGTTGGGTGCGAACGACGGCATCGTCTCCACTGCCGGCCTGGTCGTCGGTGTCGCAGCCGCCACCACCGACACAGGGGCGCTGCTCACAGCTGGTGTTGCGGGGCTCGTCGCGGGTGCTGTCTCCATGGCGCTCGGGGAGTACGTCTCGGTGAGCACGCAGCGTGACGCCGAACGATCCCTGTTGATCAAGGAGCGGCGGGAGCTGGCCGAGGAACCCGAGGAGGAGTTGGCCGAGCTGGCTGCGCTCTACGAGGCCAAGGGGCTGTCGACGGAGACTGCGCAGAAAGTTGCGCAGGAACTGACCGACCACGATCCGTTTGCCGCACACGTGGATGTCGAGTTGGGAATCGACCCGGACGCGCTGACCAATCCGTGGCAGGCGGCCGCGTCGTCGGCGGTGTCGTTCGTCAGTGGCGCGCTGCTGCCGCTACTGTCCATCCTGCTGTTTTCCGCGTCGCTGCGCGTCCCGGTGACATTCGTCGTGGTACTGGTAGCTCTGGCACTGACCGGAAGTATCAGCGCACGTCTCGGCGGTGCGCCTGCTCGGCCGGCAGTGAGCCGGGTCGTCATCGGTGGTGCAATCGCGATGGCCGTCACCTATGCGATCGGCCAACTCGCGGGCGTCGCGGGTATCTGAGATCAGCGGAAGATCGAGGTGGCGGCTTCTCCGGTTTCGGGGGCCACTACATCTTGAACGACATCGAACAGTGCCGTGGATATGACGGTGAACGCGAGGATCAGCACCAGCCCGGCCGCGAGGATTCCGCGATCATGGCGGTGCCGTGGTGGTTCGCTCAGCGCTTGCACGCGGCGTACGACGTCGCCGCCGGTACTGGCGAGCGTGCGGGTTCCATGGTCGAGTTGTTTCCGAAGCAAGGCGGTTCTGGCGATGGCAGACAACGTGTCTCGCCGGCCGAGAGACGCTGCGCTCTCGTCTGCCTGACGCTCCGCCGCGTGCCGGACTTTCGAGGGCACCGGCCGAAGAATGGGATTCAGTCGAGCCGCGATTTCACACATCTGGATCCACACGCTGTGGCGATGTCGTAGGTGCGCGCGCTCGTGCTCGACCACCGCGCGTAATTCGTTGTCCGACAGAGCCTCAGCGAGGCCGGTGGTGATCACGACGGCGCCTCCGCCGGAGGGAACGGCGAAGGCGTCGGGAACCTCGGAGTCGACCACGACGATGCCGCCCGTCGCCCGCGCCTCGTCGCCGAATTCGGATGCGATCGACGCGCCGACGGCGACGCGTCGAACATGGCGGGCGACCTCGACCACACGCCAGAACATCCACGCGGAAATGATGATTCCCACCGCTGTCCAGGCAATCTCACCTGACGCCAGCAGCACCGCAGCGAGCGCGCACATGGACGCCGCCACGGAGAATGCGGTCACCATCGACAGGATGGGCAACAGGACGACGGCGGTCGACGGATTGAGTCGACGGTCGAGTTGATCGGCTCCGAATCCCAGCAGCAGCGACAGCGCCCACGGCAGCACGGCAACGACCAGGAGCAGGGTCATGGGTGTTGCTCGGCTGCGTCCGACTTGGCCAGCAGTTCGCGCAGCGTCGCCTCGTCCTCGGGGTCTAGTGCGGCCACGAAGCTGGCCAGTACGTCTGCGCGTTCGGCTCTGGCACCGAGTTCGGTGCGCATCCGCATCGCGGCCCGAAGCGCGGGGATCTCGTCGACCGGGGCGTTGAGGGTGTAGACGAAGGACCGCCCGCGCCGCTCGCGATCGACCAGGCCTTTGCCGTGCAGGCGCACCAGAGCGGTCATGACCGTGGTGTGGGCGAGATCGGAGCCAAGGTGCTCGCGGGCTTGGGCCACCGAGAGTTCCGTGTGCTCGCCGAGCAACTCGAGGATCGACTCCTCCAACTGTCCGGACGCTCTACGCACTGCGATTCCTCACTCGAGTCGGTACTTCGAGGATAGGCGACGGGTGGCGTTCACGAAACCGGTCTATGTCGTATTACTGGCGGGCGGCACAATGATGTAATACGCTGGCTTCACCAGCCCATCACCTCGAGGACCAGCCATGAGCGTCGAAGGCAATACCCGCGCGATAGAGAAGACCGTCGTCACCGACTTCAGCGACCGTATGAGTTACGGCGCGTACCTGGACCTCGACACGTTGCTCAGCGCCCAGAAGCCGGTGAGCACCCCCGAGCATCACGACGAACTGCTGTTCATCATTCAGCACCAGACCACCGAACTGTGGCTCAAGCTGGTACTGCACGAGACCCTTGCCGCGCGAGCAGCTCTCGATGCCGACGACATCGGTACCGCGCTGAAATGTGTGGCCCGGGTCAAGCACATCCAGAAGACGTTGACCGAGCAGTGGTCGGTACTGGCCACACTGACGCCGACGGAGTACTCGCAGTTCCGTGATTTTCTCGGCAACTCGTCGGGCTTTCAGTCGTATCAGTACCGGGCGGTGGAGTTCGTGCTGGGCAACAAGAATGCGGGCATGCTGACGGTCTTCGAGTCCGATCCGGCTGCTTATGAACAGCTTTCGACTCTGTTGTATCAACCGAGCCTCTACGATGCCTTCTGGCAGTCGCTGGCGCGGCAGGGGTACGACGTACCGGCATCAGCGCTCGATCGCGATGTCACCGCGGCATACACGTTCAACGAGGACCTGATGCCGCTGATCAAGTTCGTCTACGAAAACCACACCGAACATTGGGCGGTGTACGAGGCCTTCGAAGAGTTCGTCGATCTCGAGGAGAACTTCCAGCTGTGGCGCTTCCGTCATATGCGTACGGTGCTGCGAACCATCGGAATGAAGAGCGGGACGGGAGGATCGAGTGGCGTCGGATTCCTGCAGAAGGCACTCGAACTCACCTTCTTTCCCGAATTACTCGCTGTGAGAACGGAAATCGGACGATGATGGAACGCGTAGACGAACTCGACGCCCAGGATCCGCTCCGGAGCTACCGCGACAAGTTCCTCGGCAGTGACGATCCGTCGATCAGCGCATATCTCGACGGCAACTCGCTGGGCCGGCCCACCAAGCCAGCGTCGAACGGATCAACACCTTCATGACGCAGGCCTGGGGTGGACGTTTGATCCGTGGTTGGGACGAGCAGTGGTTCGATCTCCCCGTCACCATCGGCGACGCCCTGGCCGACGCCACCCTGGGGGCCGCGTCCGGTCAGACCACCATCGGCGATTCGACGACGGTATTGCTGTACAAACTGGCGCGGGCGGCGATTGCCATGCGGCCGGGCCGCACCGAGATCGTCATCGACCGTGACAACTTTCCGACCGATCGATACTTGCTCGAAGGCATTGCAGCAGAGCTGAATATGACCCTGCGGTGGATCGAGACTGACCGCCGCGGTGGTATCGAACCGGAACAACTCGCCGAGGTGGTGGGGGAGAACACCGCCTTGGTGGTGATCACCCATGTCGCCTACCGTTCCGGCTTCCTCGTCGACGTGGCCGAGGCGACGCGCATCACGCACGCTGCCGGAGCTTTGATGCTGCTGGACGTGTGCCACTCCGTTGGATCGGTACCGCTCGAACTCGATTCCTGGGGAGTGGATCTGGCCGTCGGGTGCACCTACAAATACCTCAACGGAGGCCCGGGATCACCGGCCTTCGCGTACGTGCGCAGTGATCTTCAAGGCGATTTCGTCCAACCGATCTGGGGCTGGATGGGTCGCGCCGATCCGTTCGAGATGGCGCAGGGTTACGTTCCGGCACAGGGTATTCGACGCGTCATCAGCGGCACGCCGTCGGTGTTCGGGATGATTGCGATGCAGGACACCATCGAGATGATCGCCGAGGTGGGGATGGACGCGATACGCGCGAAGTCCGTCGCACTCACCGAATACGCCCTCGAACTCGTCCGCGAGATGCTGATACCGCTCGGGGTGGAGATCGCCTCACCCGAGGACTCGAATCGACGCGGCGGTCACGTCACCATCGACCATCCCGAGTTCAAGGCGATCACCGCTCGCCTGTGGGAGCAGGGCGTCATCCCGGATTACCGCGCTCCGCAGGGTATTCGCCTGGGATTGAGCCCTCTCAGTACCTCGTACCGAGAGGTGTATCTGGGAATCGTGGCGATCCGTGACGAACTCCGCGCCTAGCACTGCCGGGGCCATCCTCGACGACTTCGACTCTCGTCCGGGAAGCGCCACCTCGTTGGTGCGTACCGTGCTCGGGGCCTACATTCGCCCCCTCGGCGGGTGGTTCGCCATCGCCGATTTCGTCGTCTGGATGGACGCACTCGGAGTGCCACCGGAGAGCACGCGCATCGCGGTGGCCAGGTTGAAGAAGAAGGGCGTCGTCGCATCGAGTAATCGAGACGGCCGCACCGGCTATCGCATCACCGAGCAGGCCGACGCCATGTTCGCGCGCGGCGACGGTCGGATCTTCGGGTTCCGGCGGATGGCAGACGGCGATCCGTTTCGGCTCATCTCGTTCACCATCCCCGAGACCCAACGCGCCGCGCGCCACCAACTGAGGCGTCGACTCACCGGAATAGGCTGCGGCACAGTCTCGCCCGGTCTGTGGATCGCACCCGAATACCTCGCGGGTGAGGCGGGCGACATCATCGACGCGTTGGAGTTGTCGGAGTACGTGACGAGCTTCGTCGCCTCCGAGGTAGCGCCACCCGCCTCACTGCGTCAGAGCGCCGCCCAGTGGTGGGACCTGGCGGGCATCGCCGATCGGCACCGGGCATTCCTGGCCACCTACGACTCCGATGTCCCGGCCGAAGATACTCGCGACGCGTTCGTCACGTTCGTGCCGCTGCTCGACGAGTGGCGAGTCATCCCCTACGTCGACCCGGGCCTCCCGCCGTCCATGACACCGGAGGACTGGCCGGGAACCCGGGCCGTCGAGAGCTTCGAGGCAGCGCGAGAGCGCTATCTCGAGGTCAGTCGAGAATGGGTCGCGAGCTAACTGCTCTGGTACGACGGTTCGCGCTTCTTGATGTACGAGATGACGCGGTACGTGATGGGAAGGACGAGGACCTCGACGAGTGTCTTCCACAGGAATCCGACAACGACGTAGTTGATGAAGTCGGTCCACGTGCTGATGCCGATGACGCCGGCGGCGATGGCGCAGAAGATCAACGTGTCGAAGAATTCGCCGACGACGGTCGAGCCGATCAGGCGCGCCCACAGGTGCTTTTCCTTGGTGCGTTCCTTGATCTTGACCAGGACGTAGGAGTTGAGCAGCTGGCCGACGGCAAAGCCGGCGAGACCGGCGAGGACGAGTCGGGGGACGACACCGACAACGGTTTCGAGTGCCTCTTGGTTCTCGTAGAACGAGGCGGCGGGAAGTTCGATGGCGATCCAGAAGCACACCGAGGTGAGGATCAGGGAGCCGAAACCGAGGTAGATCGCGCGGCGTGCGGCCTTGAAGCCGTAGACCTCGCTGAGGACGTCGCCGAGGATGTAGGCGAGGGGGAACAGGAAGAATGCGCCGTCGGTATTGATCGGCAGGATCTGCAGTGGTCCGAGCATGACGTCGGAGGAGGCGAAGAAGGCGACACCTTTGCTGGCGGCCACGTTCGAGATCAGCAGCGTCGCGACGAAAAGCGCGACGATGGTGGGGTAGTAGCCCCGGCTGATGTGAGCGAACGTGGCCTGCCCAGACTCGGTGCCGCCGTTGGCGGCGGTGTGTTCGGTAGTAGTCACTGCTCGATCCAAGCACCGAGACGACGATGGGCGCGAATCCCGGGTGAGGGATGCGCGCCCATCGAGGCGGATCTCAGGTCAGGCGACGTGTCCGCGCACCGTGACGCGGTAGGCGTAGGTTCCGGCGATGATCGTGATCGGGATGGAGGCCAGCAGACCGATGCCGAGCAGGAGTGCGCCGACGATGTTGATGCCGACCAGGGCGAGTGCGAGCACGAAGAGGGTCCCACCGTTGGACGCGATCGCCTGAGCGCTCGCCTTGATGGCGGGGATCGGCTCGTCGCCGCGGTCGATGACGAACTGGAAGGTCCACCACGTGAAGAACGTGATGACGAGTCCGGGGATGATCAGCAGCACGAAGCCGATGCTGGTTGCGATGCCGACGAGGACGCCGGCGATGACGACGGACACGACGTTGCCGAACTGGAAGAAGGACCCGAACGCGGGCTTGATCCCGTCCACCTCGTGCAGAGCGCCGCGGACGAGTGCCGCCTGGATGAGGAGCGCGACGACTCCGACGATGACACTGAAGATCAAGCCGAGGACGAAGTTGTCGGAGCTCAACACGAAGTTCAGGACGCCCTGGATGATCGCGGCGATCAGGACGATGCCGACCCAGACGAGGGCGTTGTCCTTGAACTTGTTGAATGCGTAGCCGATGGCCGTTCCCACGGACAGCTGCGTCG
>NZ_BAOX01000033.1:0-27285 GCF_000813105.1 Rhodococcus sp. BS-15
CATGGGAGCGGCACGGCCGCTGGACGGTTGCTCTCGCTTCGCCGCATACGCCGCGGGCCAGGCAGCCTGCGTGGCTCACGTACCCGAACACGACCTCGGAGCGGCCGCCTACGCCATCAAGGCAGCTCGGGCGGCGGCACCTGCAGGCCGGGAGATGAGTGCGGGTAGGGAAGAGCTCGAGTGGCAGCGCGACCGGCTCCCGAACAGCGTGCGGCAGCTGGTGCTGGAAGACCAGAAGAGAAGAAACAGTATCTGTTGGTCCGTGTTCGACTGATCCCGCTACGTCACCGACACCGTGAAGAAGTCACGAGGCACGATTGCCGCACGCACATCTTCCGGGGTCAGTGGTGACGCAGGTATCAGGGAGGCGTCGGAGGAACCTGATGGTGGTGCCGGTGTGCACGGTCGGTTCGGTCGCCACCAGCTCGGTCACGGGAACTCCGTGCTCGTATCGTCCGGTCCATGCACCGTCTACCCGCCGGTTGGTGTGTTCGAGCATCTCGGACAGTGCCGCGACGGTGGACATCCCGCGTCGGGCATGGCCGTCGTCGAGCAGAACGGGTTGAGGTTCGTCGAAGAAACGCACATCTTTCGTGCTGACGACAGGCTTTCGTACCGCAACGCCGTCGTCGAGTCTGGTGTCGGTGCCTCGACCGGTGTCGGACACCTCGATCGTCCCGTCCGAGTGCACAGTCACGGTCGCGTGACCACCGCCCTGGTGTTCGGCTTCGTCCGCCGCGTACGCGAGTACCTCGAGAACGAGGTGCAGGACTCCGCCGGGCGCGTATTCGCCGGGTCGGGACCTGATGTGCGACAGATGATCCAGATCGACGTCCACCGACCAGTCGTGTGTCGTCGTGGTCCAGGTGTGACGACTGGACATCGGGGCTTCAGTCCGAGACCTGCTCGCGGGCATCGTCACTGGTGACTGTTTCGGAATGGGCGGTGTCTTCTGCGTCGTCGTCGGCGGCATCGGCGGTGAGATCGACCGTGTCCACACCCTCGAGCGCCGTCAACTCCTGCTCCGCCTCCGCGATGAAGCCCTTCGCGTTCTCTTCGATCTTCTTGACCCACTCGGCCATGACGGTCACACCCTTCGCTCGATCGTGTACCACCGGTCTACCAGACTTCTTCCCCCTAGGATCCACGGTGTGCGAACACGAACCTCGCGTCTCGATCTCGACGAACCGGTCGTCACCGATCTCGATGCGCTGTACGCGATCTGCAGCGACCCGCAGTCGTGGACCCACTTTCCGAGCCTGCGGCACACCGATCCCAGCGTGACCGAACGAATGTTGCAGGGCTGGTCCGAGCAGTGGCGGCGGGATGGATTGGCCACGTGGATCATTCGGGAGCGCGGCAGCCGCACGGTCGGTGGCTACGGCGGGTGCTCGAAGCGGCAGAACACGTTCTGGAATCTCGGCTATCGCTCCATCCCGACGCACAGGGCAAAGGGTATGCCGCGGAGATGTGTGAGATCGCAGTCGAGTGCGCGCACCGAACCGAGCCCGAACTGCCGATCGTGGCGTACCTGCTCGAACACAACGTCGCGTCGGCCTGGGTGGCCGAACGCGCGGGCCTGGAGTTGATCACCCGTGGACCCGATGTCGGCAATCCCGACGCCGACGCTGTTCGCCTGGTGTACGCAGACCGCTCGTTGACGGCAGATCAGGTGGACGTGGTTCTGTCGGCCTGACCGCGGCAGGTGGTCACCTCCTCCAGCCGACGTCGGAGCAGGCGCTTCTCCGGTGCGGTTCGGGCGACATCCAACGCTCGGCGATACTCGATCGCCGCCTCCTCGAACCTACCGAGTCGTTGCAGCAGATCGGCTCTCGCCATGGGATAGGGATGATAACGACGCAACGACGCCTCGCCGGCAAGCCGGTCCAGCTCTCGAAGGCCGGGTCCGGGGCCGTCGCGCATCGCCAGAGCAACAGCCCTGTTCAGTGCGACGATTGCACTCGGTGTCCGAGTCATGAGGACGTCGTACAGCGCAACGATCTGGGGCCAGTCCGTGCTGTCGGCGTCCGGTGACTCGTCGTGCAGTGCAGCGATGGCGGCCTGCACGGCGTAGGGACCGCCCCGGCCGCCGCCGAGGGCCTCGAGCACGAGTTCCTTACCCTCGGCGATCGACTCTGCGTTCCAGAGTCGACGGTCTTGATCTGCCAACAGCACGATCTCACCGTCCGGTCCGATTCGAGCGTCGCGTCTGGCGTCGACCAGCAACATCAGCGCCAGCAGACCGGTCACCTCGGGCTCCGCAGGCAAGGCGGCGTGCAGGAGTCGGCCCATCCCGAGTGCCTCGTCGGTGAGGCCGATTCGTCCGACGTGATCACCCGACGTCGCCGAATAGCCCTCGGTGAAGATCGAATAGACCACCTCGAGCACCATCGGCACCCTGCCTGCCAGCTCGTCCGGGCCTGGGAGGCGAAAGGGGATCCGTGCGGCCCGAATCTTGTTCTTGGCTCGAACAATTCGCTGCGCTGCCGTGGCCGGAGGGATGAGCAGCGCCCGGGCCACCTCGCCGGTGGTGAGACCGGCCAGGCATCGAAGAGTCAGTGCGAGCCGGTCACCGGCAGCGAGGGCCGGATGCGCGCAGGTGAAGAACAACTGCAGTCGGTCGTCGGGCAGAGCATCGTCGAGCGAATTCAGGCGGCTCGGTTCCCTGCGATCCGTATCCGCTTGCAGCACTCCGACTTTCGCGGCCAGGCTCTGGTCGCGGCGCAGGCGATCGACCGCCTTCCTGCGGGCAGTGGTGAGCAACCAGGCACCAGGCCTGACCGGGACGCATCGACCGGCCAGTGCTTCAGGGCCGATTCGATGGCGTCCGAGGTCACTTCTTCTGCGAGGTCGAGGTCGCGATACCGCTGCACCAGCGAGGCGAGCAGAATCGAGCGCTCGGCTCGGAAGACCGATTCGAGCGCCCGATGAACCCCGGGATCGTTCACCGAAGAAGCCTGCGTGTCGGGACTGCGACGGTCAGAATTCTGCAAGGGGTCGCACGATCACCGCGCCGCCGTCCTTGGAGCCCGGGCATCGGGCCGCCCACTCGAGTGCAGCGTCCAGGTCGGGAACGTCGATCACGTCGTAGCCGCCGAGTACCTCGTGAGATTCGGCATACGGTCCGTCGGTCACGGTGCGTTCTCCGGTGGCGGCGTCGACGCGCACAGCCGTGGCTGTCGTGAGGTCGGCCATCGCGTGACCGGAGACGTGAACGCCCGCCTCCTTCATCTCTTTCTCGTAGGTCATCCAGTCCTCGACACTGCTGCAGCCCGGTGCTGCGCCGGGCGCGGTGTCGGCGTTGATCAAAAGGATGTACTTCATGGTGCGCTCCTGGGTTCGGTACCTCGTTGTCGCGGCGCGAGTCGCCGTACACGATGACGACGTTCGGCCGACCACGATATCGACACCGGTCCCGGAATTTTTTTTCTCACGTACGAAAAACGGCATCGGACTCGAGGTCCGATGCCGTTTCGCAGCTACTTTCGGCTCGACGACGAGCCAGGTGTCACTTCAGTTCTGCAGACGACTTTCCGAGTACACGACGAGCAACGATCAGCTGCTGAATCTGCTGCGTTCCCTCGAAGATGTCGAGAATCTTGGAGTCGCGGCTCCACTTCTCGAGCAGCGGGCGCTCGGAGTAGCCGTACGTGCCGGCCAGTTCCACTGCCTTGAGGGTGATGTCGACCGCCGAGCGACCCGCCTTGGCCTTGGACATCGAGGCCTGCAGGGAGTTCGGCTCCTTGTTGTCGGCCATCCATGCCGCACGCAGTGCGAGCAGATGAGCTGCCTCCCAGTCCGCTTCGAGGCGCAGGAACTCCGCGGCCGCCGCGTGCTGGTTGTAGGCGGGTGTCTCGTACGAGATCTCGACTCCGGCGTCCACCAGGATGGACCGCAGCTCTTCGAGTGCTGCCCGTGCCACGCCGATTGCCATGCCTGCCACCAGTGGGCGGGTGTTGTCGAAGGTCTGCATGACGCCGGCGAACCCTTTTTCGACGTTCACCTCGGCGGTGCCGAGCAGGTTGTCCTTCGGGATGCGGCAATCCTCGAGCAGCAGGGCTGCGGTGTCGGAGGCCTTGATGCCCAGCTTGTGTTCGAGGCGGGCAACCGACAGGCCCGGAGCGTCACGCGGGACGACGAACGACTTGATGGCCGCGCGGCCGAGAGACTTGTCGACCGTTGCCCATACGACGACGTGGGTGGAACGCTCACCGGCGGTGACGTAGATCTTCTCGCCGTTGAGTACCCACTCGTCGCCGTCGAGGACAGCGGTGGTGGTCACGGCTGCGGAGTCCGAGCCGAAGCTGGGCTCGGTGATGGCCATCGAAGCCCACACCTTGCCGAAGCGCTCGAGCTGCTCGTCGGTGGACACCGCCGCGATGGCCGAGTTGCCGAGTCCCTGGTAGGGGATCGACAGCGTCAGGCCGACATCGCCCCAGCAGGTCTCGATCACGTTCACCAGAGCGGACATGTTGCCGCCGTTGGCGTTCGCGGTCTTGCTGGGCTTGGCCGACTCGCTGTCCTTCTCGCGGCCACCGGCGGCTCCGCCGATTTCCCCGCCGGCGTCGGACATGCCTTCGACCATCGAGGCCATGGTGTCGAGCTCGACCGGATACTCGTGCTCGGCGAGGTCGTACTTGCGGGAAATCGGGCGGAAGATCTCGGCAGCGACCTGGTGAGCCTGATTCGCCTGCGCCCGAAGCTTCTTGGGAAGTTCAAGATTGATCATCGTGTATGTCCTTGGGTGAGTGCCATGGAATTCGGGGCGGCGAGTTAGATGAGAACGATGCCCTCGGCGACGCCGACGGACCGCAGATCGCGGTACCAACGCTCGACCGGGTGCTCCTTGGTGAAGCCGTGACCGCCGAGCAGCTGCACGCCGTCGGAACCGATCTGCATGCCCTTCTCGGAGGCGAGCCGACGCGCGAGCGCCGATTCACGAGCGAACGACAGTCCCTGCTCGGCCCGCGAAGCGCCGCGCAGCGTGACCAACCGCATGCCGTCGAGTTCGATGGCGATGTTGGCGACCATGAAGGCCACGGCCTGGCGGTTGCTGATCGGCTCACCGAAGGCGACACGATCGTTGACGTACGGAACGACGTAGTCCAGTACGGCCTGGCTCGTACCGACGGCCAGCGATGCCCAGCCGAGGCGCGCGAGACCGATGGCAGCGCTGTACTCGGCGGCCCGCTGGTCTGCGTCACCGTCACCGAGCAGTGCCGACTCGGGAACTGCGACGTCGGTCAGGATCAGGCGACCGAGGCCGGCTGCGCGCAGGCCCATGCTCGGGTCGGCTTCGACGACGAGGCCCTTGGAGTCGGACTCGACGATGAAGAATGCCGGACGGCCTTCGAGTTCTGCGGCGATGACGAACAGCTCGGAGCTGCCGGCAGCAGGCACGAGGCTCTTGACTCCGTTGAGCTTGTAGCCGCTGGGAGAGCGAACGGCCTTGGTCTGCAACGCGTACGGATCGAACAGTGCGCGCGGCTCGTTGACGACCACTGCTGCATTGGGCACCTTCTCGCCGACGAATGCCGGGAGGTAGGTCTTCTGCTGTGCGTCGGTGCCCCACTGGGTCAGAGCCACGGCGACGCCGCTGGGCGCGAGGATGGGCAATGCCAGGCCCATGTCGCCGTGGGCCAGTGCCTCGGCGACGAGGGAGTTGGTGACCGCGCCACGCTCGCTGGCGGCACCGTCGAGTTCCTCGGGAACGTTGATGAGCGTGATGCCGAGCTCGGCGGAGCGACGAACCAGATCCTCGGGTGACGAGGCACTGTGATCTGCGTCGAAGGCGGCCGGGCGGAGGATCTCCTCGGCGAACTCCTTGACCGTCTCGACGATCATGCGCTGTTCGTCGTCGGGCGTCAGGTCGAAGTAGCTCAGGTTCTTGGCGGCACCGTCTTCGAGACGCTTGGGCTTGCCGCCGCCGGTGACCTTGGCGAACGTGCGATTGGCAGCGCCGAGGGTCTTGAACCCGGTCTTGGTGCTCTCGTACGTCACCCGGTCGATGGTCTGGCGGAGGTTGTACTTCTCCGCCAGTTCCGATCCGGTGATGGCGGTCAGAACGCGCATGGCGGTTCCGATGGCATCTCTCTTGAACGGGTTGAGGCCAACCGCAGAAGTATCGCGGGGCACCTTCGGGGCCTTCGCGTCGACCACACTGTCTTGCTTGCTCATGATCACCAGTTCCTCGGCGTCGGTCACGGACTTCACAGATCTTACTCCCGAGTAAGTTAGCTGTCTACTGTCGAGTAAGTACCGGTGGTCTCGACATCCGCGCGACATTTCGTATCACCCGTCGTATCGGTGTGACAGGCTGTTCGCGTGCATCCGATCGCTCAGGTCTTCGCCGCCGTCGCCGCGGCCCTTCACGTCGTCATCTTCGTCATGGAAAGCGTGGTGTGGTCCAGGCCCGCGGTGTGGGGGCGCTTCGGCGTCGCGAGTCAGCACGACGCCGACGTCGTGAAACCGATGGCCTTCAATCAGGGCTTCTACAACCTGTTTCTCGCCATCGGCATCGTGGTCGGGCTGATCGTGGGCGGATCTGCAGGCCACGCCATCGTCTACTTCGCCTGCGCCAGCATCGTCGGCGCTGCGCTCGTTCTGGCCACCGGCGGCACGAAGTATTTCCGAGCTGCGTTCGTCCAGGGCATCACGCCGCTGATCGCGCTGATTCTGGCGGCAGTTCTCTAGGCGAGATTTTTCGCGCTGGGGGACAGGTGCGCGAGGACCTCGTGGTGCAATAGGCCGTTGGTGGCCACTGCGCTGCCACCGTGCGGGCCTGCGCTGCCGTCGAGTGCGGTGAAGTCGCCCCCCGGCCTCGCGCACGAGGACATCGAGTGCGGCCAGGTCCCACAGCGAGACCTCGGGCTCGGCGGCGATGTCGACTGCCCCTTCGGCCACGAGGCAGTACGAGAAGAAGTCGCCGTAGCCGCGCACCCGCCACACGGCGTCGGTCAGATCGAGGAACCGATCCCTGATGCCCAATTCGGACCACCCGGACAGGCTGGAGAAACTCAGACTCGACGACGCCAGCGAATCGACCTTCGAGACCTCGATCCGGCGCGGGGTGCCCATGTCCGATGCCGTCCAGGCACCCAGATCGAGTGCGGCCCACCAGCGTCGGTTCAAGGCAGGTGCGCTGACGACTCCGACCCGGGGTACGCCGTCGTCGAGCAGGGCGATCAAGGTGGCCCACACCGGTACGCCGCGGACGAAGTTCTTGGTGCCGTCGATGGGATCGACGACCCACTGGCGTCCGCGCAACGTCGCCGTGCCGCCGAACTCCTCGCCCAGCAACGCGTCGGCGGGGCGGTGCGATCCGAGAGAGCTGCGGATCGTCGTCTCGACGGCCAGATCCGCGTCGGACACCGGTGTCAGATCCGGCTTGGAATCCACCGAGAGGTCCATGGCGAGAAATCGTCGGCGAGTGATGGCGTCGGCCTCGTCGGCGAGTCGAAGGGCGAGAGAAAGATCCTCGGAGTAGTCGGTCACCGCGTAAGACTAACGACGGGTACGGCCGACTGTGCCTGCCGATACTCGGGGGCGGTCGGGCGTGGGTTCGCGTGCCGGTAACCTTGACTCTCGTGCATCCCGACGTTTCTGCAGACCTGGCCGAGCTCGACACCACTCTGTCCACCGTCGAGTCGGTTCTCGACGTCGAGGAACTGCGGCGACGCATCGATGAACTCGAGCACCAGGCCGCGTCGCCGGACCTGTGGAACGACCAGGAACATGCGCAGCAGGTGACCAGTCAACTGTCTCATGCGCAGGCCGAACTCGCCGCGTCGAAGAGCTCCGCCAGCGCCTCGAGGACATGCCGGTGCTGTACGAGCTCGCCGAGGGTGAAGAGGGTGAGGCAGCCGCGTCGGCCACTGCCGATGCGGACGCCGAACGCGCGTCGCTCCGGGAGGACATCGCAGCCATGGAAGTGCGGACCCTGCTGTCCGGCGAGTACGACGCCCGTGACGCTCTCGTGAATATTCGGTCCGGTGCCGGCGGAATCGACGCCGCCGACTGGGCGGAGATGCTCATGCGCATGTACATCCGCTGGGCCGAGAAGCACGGCTACGGCGTCGAGGTCTACGACACGTCCTACGCCGAAGAGGCCGGCATCAAGAGTGCGACGTTCGCGGTCAAGGCTCCGTACACCTACGGCACGCTGTCGGTCGAGCAAGGTACGCACCGGCTGGTCCGCATCAGCCCGTTCGACAACCAGGGTCGCCGGCAGACTTCGTTCGCCGAGGTCGAGGTTCTCCCGGTCGTCGAGACCACCGATCACATCGAGATCCCCGAGAACGACATTCGTGTGGATGTCTACCGCTCGTCCGGTCCGGGTGGCCAGTCCGTGAACACCACCGACTCCGCTGTCCGACTGACACACATTCCGACCGGCATCGTGGTGACCTGCCAGAACGAGAAGTCGCAGCTGCAGAACAAGGTCTCGGCCATGCGAGTGCTGCAGGCCAAGCTGCTCGAGGTCAAGCGCAAGGAAGAGCGCGCCGAGATGGACGCGCTCAAGGGTGACGGCGGTAGCTCCTGGGGCAACCAGATGCGCTCGTACGTGTTGCACCCTTACCAGATGGTCAAGGATTTGCGTACCGAGTACGAGGTCAACAATCCGTCTACTGTTCTCGACGGAGACATCGATGGATTCCTTGAGTCGGGAATCCGCTGGCGAATGCGAGGGGAGCAGTAGATGACCGGTCATTGCGCAGGTTTCACTCCATCGATCCGATGACGACCTGGCTCAACGTGACGCCCGAGGTCAAGCTCAACGGCCTCGGAATCGTGATGTACATCCTCGGGGGGTTGCTGGCCGCGCGATTCGTCACCTGGACCGGGTCTCGGATCACTTCCCGAATCGACGACAACTACAAGCACAGCGACGCCCTCGTCCGTTCCGAAGCCGCCAAACATCGCCATGCTCTGGCTCAGGTCATCACCTGGGTCGCGGTCACACTCATCTACATCCTGGTCACCATCGAGGTGTTGCGCCGCTTCGGCTTCGGCGTCGGCGGGCTCGTGGCACCGGCAACGGTCCTCGGTGCGGCTCTCGGCTTCGGAGCTCAGCGCGTCGTGCAGGACATTCTCGCCGGGTTCTTCATCATCACCGAGCGACAGTACGGATTCGGTGACGTAGTGCAGATTGCCGTCCTCGGTTCCGCAGAGGACGCCGCGGGGACTGTCGAGGACGTGACATTGCGGGTGACTCGGGTACGCAGTGTCGACGGCGAGGTCATCACTGTTCCGAACGGTCAGATCGTCAAAGCGATCAACCTCTCCAAGGACTGGGCACGCGCGGTCGTCGACGTTCCGGTGCCCAGTACCGCCGATCTCACTCAGGTCAACGCTTTGCTCCGCGCGGTCGGCCGGGATGCGTTCGCCGATTCTCGATTGCGTCCACTACTGCTCGACGAACCGACGGTGATGGGTGTGGAGAGCATCGAAGTGGGGCAGGTCAATGTCCGTCTCGTGGCGCGAACGTTGCCGGGAAAGCAGTTCCAGGTCGGTCGCGAGATCCGGGTCCGAGTGGCCGCTGCTCTGCAGCCCGAGGGCATCAGTGTCGCCCCCGACATCAGTACCGCAGGCGTTGCACCGGAATCCACAGGACCCGTCCGGGTGGTGGACAAGAAGTGAGCACTCCGAATATCGAAACCGAGCATCCGAAACCGCAGTGGCGACAGTGGCGCATCCCCACCAAGATCGGTGGCCGGGTCCGTACGTCCACGGTGGCGTTCGGCATCTGTTTCGTACTGACAGGCTTGTTGTACGGCCAGGTCAGCGCCGAGGTCGATGCGCAGAACCGAGAAGCCGTTCAGGGGCCGACGGCAGTCGACCCCCGCCGAACTGACGCCGTACACCGAGCCGCAGACGACCCAGCCGAGCAGCTCGGTCACGTCCACCACAGCGCCGACGCTACCGCAACCACCGAACCGGAGCAATCCGGAGGCGTCGTCGACGGCACCGGACAGCAGCCGACGACCACCGCACCGGCGGCGACGACCACACCTTTCGGCCTGCCGCTTCCGCCGGGGATTCAGTCGCTGATACCCACCCAGCCTGCGCCGACATCGGCGCGCTGAGTCGGCCTTTACCGACTCTCGGGACTCGCCGCGGTGCCCACGAGGTTCCGGCGGTTACCGACGGGTAGGGACTACACTGGCGACCCGTGATCAGCACCTCGAATGTGTCCAAGTCCTACAAGACCTCCACCAGGCCCGCCCTGGACAAAGTGACGGTCTCCATCGACAAGGGTGAGTTCGTGTTCCTGATCGGCCCGTCCGGTTCGGGCAAGTCGACGTTCATGCGGCTGCTCCTCAAGGAGGAGACGCCTACCTCCGGCGACATTCACGTCGCCGATTTCCATGTCAACCGGCTGGCCGCGCGACGCGTCCCGCGGCTGCGTCAGAGCATGGGCTGCGTGTTCCAGGACTTCCGCCTGCTTCAGCAGAAGACCGTGGTGGAGAACGTGGCGTTCGCGCTCGAGGTGATCGGTAAGCCTCGTTCGATGATCAAGCGGACCGTCCCGGAAGTTCTCGAGCTCGTGGGACTCGGCGGCAAGTCCGATCGTCTGCCGAACGAGCTGTCCGGTGGCGAGCAGCAGCGAGTGGCCATCGCTCGGGCCTTCGTCAATCGCCCACTGGTTCTGCTCGCGGACGAGCCGACCGGCAACCTCGATCCGGACACCAGCCAAGACATCATGCTGTTGCTCGAGCGCATCAACCGCACGGGAACCACGGTGCTGATGGCCACTCACGACAACCACATCGTCGACTCGATGCGCCGTCGCGTGGTCGAACTCGACAATGGGCGAGTCGTTCGTGACGAGGCCCGCGGGGTCTACGGCGTCGGTCGCTGACGCCGCCGCAGATTCAGGACCGCACAGACTTCACGACCGAACGAACCGAAGGGCTCGGATTCCGCGATGCGCGCAAGTTTCATCTTCAGCGAGGTCTTCACCGGCCTTCGCCGCAACATCACCATGACGATCGCCATGATCTTGACGACCGCGATTTCCCTCGGCCTGTTCGGCGGCGGACTTCTCGTGGTGCAGATGGCGGGAAAAACCCAGCAGATCTTCCTCGATCGGGTCGAGGTGCAGATCTTCCTCACCGACGACATCTCCGCGACCGATCCCGACTGCGCCCAGGAGACCTGCGCCACCCTGCGCTCGGATCTCGACAACACCCCGTCGGTGGTGTCGGTGCAGTACCTCAACCGTGAGGACGCGGTGAAGGACGCCACCGAGCGCGTGTTCAAGGATCAGCCGGAATTGGCCGAGCTGGTCAGTGCCGACAGCTTTCCCGCGTCGTTCAAGGTGCGTCTGAGTGATCCCGAACGGTTCGGGGTGATCAACGACAACTTCGAGAATCGACCGGGTGTGCAGAGCGTGCTCAATCAGCGCGACCTGGTCGAGCGCCTGTTCAGTGTGCTCAACGGGGTGCGCAACGCTGCCTTCGCCATTGCCACGGTGCAGGCCATCGCCGCAATCCTGTTGATCGCCAACATGGTTCAGATTGCCGCGTTCACCAGGCGAACCGAGGTGGGAATCATGCGCTTGGTCGGTGCCACTCGTTGGTATACCCAGCTGCCCTTCTTGCTCGAGGCGGTGGTGGCGGCATTGATCGGCTCGGCGCTGGCCATCGCGGGCCTGTTCACCGCCAAGAACATGTTCATCGACGACGTGCTCTCGGATGTGTATCAAGCCAACATTCTGGCCCGGATATCGAACAGTGACGTGCTGCTCGTCTCGCCGTTCCTCGCTCTGGTCGGAGTCGGAATGGCCGCGGTGACGGCGTACATCACGTTGCGCCTGTACGTGCGCGAATAAATCCGCTTGCCGTTCGGTTCTATGCTGGAGCGGTTGCCCGTGGAACCGCTCCACGCGGCGAACGCTCGAGAAAGGGCCCTGCAGTGAGAGAGAAGGGCCGCAAGGCCATCGCGACCAATCGCAAGGCGCGGCACAACTACTCCATACTCGACGTCGTCGAGGCCGGAGTTGCCCTCGTCGGAACCGAGGTCAAGAGTCTGCGTGACGGCAAGGCCTCGCTGGTCGACGCCTTCGCGACCGTCGACGACGGTGAGATCTGGCTACGCGGACTGCACATCGCCGAGTACACGCTCGGCAGCTGGACCAACCACGCGCCGCGGCGAAACCGCAAACTGCTCCTTCACCGTCGCGAGATCGACCGCCTCGCAGGCAAGGTGAAAGAGGGAAACCTGACGTTGGTGCCGTTGTCGATGTACTTCTCCGACGGCAAGGTCAAGGTCGAGCTGGCACTGGCCAAGGGTAAGCAGGATTACGACAAGAGGCAGTCGCTGGCCAAGCGCACCGCCGAACGCGAGGTCACTCGCGAGCTCGGTCGTCGCGTGAAGGGAATGCGCTGACCGCTGTTCTGCTCGCGCTGGTAGCCGCCGTCGGCTACGGGGTGAGCGATTTCGTCGGAGGTGTCGCGTCCCGCCGGGTCGCCGCCCTCCGGGTGGTCATCGTGTCGTACCCCCTGTCACTGGTGATCGTTCTGCTCGTCGCACCGTTCGTCGGCGGCACCATCGAGCTCCCAGCGATGCTCTGGGGGCTGGCCTCGGGTGTCGCAGGTGGCGTCGCGGTGTGGTGGTTCTACCTGGCCCTCGCTGCCGGCCCGATGGCCGTGGTCTCACCGGTCACCGCCGTGCTGGTAGCCGGGATCCCGGTGCTGGTGGGGCTGTCGATGGGTGAGCGTCCCGGCGTCATCGCGTTCGTCGGTATCGCCGTCGCACTGGTGGCCGTGGTGCTGGTGAGCAGGGAATCTCCGGATGAGGTGACCGGCGAGGTGGCCGGTGGACGTGAGATGAAGTTCACCCGAACGGTCGCCTGGTTGACGGTCGGCTCGGGGGTGACGTTCGCGTTCGCCTTCATTTTCCTGCACCGGATCGGGGACGGCAGCGGGCTGTGGCCGCTCGCGGCGTCGCGCGCATCGGCGACCGCGGTGGTCTGGATCGTGGCCCTGGCGTCCGGCCATTTTTCACCTCCGCACGGGAGCGTGCTCAAACTGGCGGCCTTCGTCAGCGTCCTCGACGTCGTCGCCAACGCTGCGATGATCTACGCCTACCAGGATGGTCTGCTCTCTTTGGTGAGTGTGATCGCGTCGCTGTATCCGGCGGCGACGGTACTGCTGGCGATGGTGATGCTCGGCGAGCGAGTCGGCACGTTGCAGAAGATCGGAATGGTATTGGCGCTCGGTGCGATCGCGATGATCGCGCTCTCTGGTTGAACCGCATCGCGCGGGGGTAATGACTCCGGTTATGACAGCTTTCGACGCTTACTCCGACACCCCCGCGCCCGAGAAGTCGCCGCGCGTCCTCGTCACCGGTGCCACGGGATACCTGGGCGGACGGCTGGCCCCGCGACTCCTCGAAGAGGGGTACACGGTCCGCGTGCTGGCGCGCACGCCCGCCAAGCTCGATTCGGTGCCGTGGGCGGCCGATGTCGAGATCGTTCGGGGCGATCTGAGCGATCGGGAATCGTTGAAGGAAGCGCTCAGCGGCGTCGACGTCATGTACTACCTGGTGCACTCCATGGGGACCGCCGGGCACTCGGACTTCGCCGATACCGAACGCGACAGCGCCGAGAACGTCGCGGCCGTGGCGGCGGAATGCGGTGTGGGGCGCATCGTCTATCTCGGCGGCCTGCACCCGCCGACCGGTGAGCTCTCACCACACCTGAAGTCCCGAGCCGAGGTGGGACGAATTCTGATCGACTCGGGGGTGCCGACGATCGTGCTGCAGGCCGGCGTCGTCATCGGATCCGGCTCGGCGTCGTTCGAGATGATTCGGCACCTCACCAATCGGCTTCCGGTGATGACCACACCGCGGTGGGTACACAACCGCATCCAGCCCATCGCCGTGCGCGACGTGTTGCATTACTTGATCGGGGCCGCGAGTGCCCCGATCACCGAATCCAGGACCTTCGACATCGGTGGTCCCGATGTCATGCAGTACGGCGAGATGATGAACATCTACGCCGACGTCGCGGGTCTGCGGCAGCGTCGGATCATCGTTCTGCCGGTTTTGACTCCGCGACTCGCCGGCCACTGGATCGGGCTGGTGACACCCATTCCTCGTGGGCTGGCGATGCCGCTCATCGAATCGCTGCAATACGACGCCGTCGGCCACGAGATGGACATCGACGCCGTCGTACCGCGTCCGGACGGCGGCTTGACCGGCTACCGAGATTCCGTGAGATTGGCGCTACGCAAGATCGACGACGGTGAGGTGGAGACTCGCTGGACCGATGCCACCGGTACCGCGGCCCCCTCGGATCCGCTGCCGTCGGATCCGGCATGGGCAGGCGAGGTCGTCTACACCGACACCCGGGTCGCCCGCAGCGCAGCGAAGTCGACCGCGATCAGGCCCGCGCTCGAACGATTGGCCGACGCCGACGTTCTCACGGGCTGGCATCGCGACGTCACCGGGCCCGACGCATCCGCGTCGGGCACCGAGCACACCACTCGGCTCAAGTCCTCCACTCGACTTCCCGGCGAGGCCTGGCTCGACCTGACGGTCGGGGGAACTGCGAAGCAGCCGACGATCGAGCAGCGGTTGGTGTTCTTCCCGCGCGGTTTGGCCGGTCGCGCCGTCTGGTACGCCTCGTTGCCTGCACGCCTGGTGATGGCGCGTCGGATGCTGCGCACGGTGGTGCAACGAGTCGACGCCGATGCGGCCTGAATTCTGCGGATCGCCGTGTCGGCCGTTAATGGAATGAATGTGTCCGGGCGAGGCGTTACACTGAACAGCCCGGACACGGTGTTCGGGAACATACGGGGCTGAACGGTTTCGACTTTGTATGTTGAGTCAGGGGAAGCGTGTCGGTGCAGGCGAGAGACCACCGTAAGCGTCATCGCAACCTTATAAGCGCCGATTCCAATCAGCGCGACTACGCACTCGCTGCCTAAGTAGCGACTGCGTGTCTGTCAGTCCGGGCTCGCCCTCGGTCCGGGTACTGGCATCAGCTAGAGGGCTCACCGATTCATCCGGCCGCGGGATGATGAGGAACATCAAACAGTGGCTGGGATCGTCATCCTGACTTGTTCGCGAGATCGGGAGATCCAAGTAGAGGCATAGCGGACTGCACACGGAGAAGCCCTGGCAATGCAGCAGAGGACCCGGGTTCGATTCCCGGCAGCTCCACCGACGAAGACCGGGCCGAGAGACACACTCTCGGCCCGGTCTTCTTTCTGTGTCGGCCAGGTCACAATCGACTAGGTCGAAGCCATCCCACCCGAAGCGACCGCGGTGCCGAATAGTGGTCATGAGCAACGAGCCCATCCCAGTTCTGCGGACCGGCAGGCGGGTGCACGCGCCGTCACTGGTCGTGTTGGTCCTCGGCGGCGGTAAAGACGTCAGCCGGGCGCGCAGTCGACCGTGGCACCTGGCCGGTCTGCGAATGTGGCCGTTCACCTGGATGCTTCGGCGCGTGGGACGCGCACACGACATTTCGGTGCAGCAGTTGCAGTACCGGTTCCGGGGCTGGAACGCCCCCGCTGGAAGCCCCGTCGAAGATGCCCGCTGGGCGCTCGATCGCATTCGTGCCGAGCACCCCGACGTTCACGTGGTGGTCGTCGGTCATTCGCTGGGTGGCCGCACCGCCGCTGCCCTGATCGACGACCCTTCGATCGTGGGTGTGGTGGCTCTGGCCCCGTGGTGGCCGGAGGGGGCGGAAGCCGATGCGTTCGGACCGGGCAAGAAGCTGCTCGTGATGCACGGAACTGCCGACAGGTGGACCGATCCGCGAACCTCGCGTCGTGCGACCGAGAGAGCAGCCTCCCGAGGGGCGGACGCCCGCTACCTCAACGTTCCGGGTGGGCACTTCATGCTCCGCAATCCGCGGCTCTGGTCCAGGGCAACGCGCGACCTCGTTCTCGGTATCGCCGCCGATGCGCGGGCCGACTGCATGGGCAGGCAATCGTGACGCGGCGTCGTATCGCGGTGGTCGGGAGCGGCGTCGCCGGCCTGACGGCTGCCTACGCATTGTCGAAGAACTCGTCGGTCACGTTGTACGAGGCGGACTCTCGGCTGGGCGGTCACGCGGACACCCACTACGTGGACGGCCCCGATGGACGGGTAGGCGTCGACACCGGGTTCATCGTGCACAACGACCGGACGTATCCGACTCTGCTGCGCCTGTTCGCCGAGCTCGATGTGCCCACCCAGGATTCGGACATGAGCATGTCCGTGCGCTGCGACGGGTGCGGGCTCGAGTACTCGGGCGGCCAGGGCATGCGCGGGATCCTCGCGCAGCGTACCGCGGTGTTCAAGCCACGATTCGTCTCGATGTTGCTCGATGTCAAGCGTTTTCATCGGCTGGCAACCGAACTGTTGGACAGTGCCGAACCGGTGCAGTCCGAGACGACTCTCGCACAATTTCTCGAAGAGCATTCGTTCTCCGCGTACTTCGAATCCCACTTCATGACGCCGTTGGTGTCGGCGGTGTGGTCGTGCGATCCGGACACTGCTCTCGCCTACCCGGCTCGCTACCTGTTCAGCTTTCTTCGACATCACGGAATGCTCACCGTCACAGGATCTCCCACCTGGCGCACCGTCTCCGGCGGGTCCATCGAGTACGTTCGCCGGGTTGCGGAGCACATCGACGAGGTAATGCTCGATACCCCGGTGCGCGCGGTGTACAGGTCCGAGGACTCCGTGCAGATCCGCGACGGCCACGACCGCCTGCGCACGTTCGACGCGGCCGTGATCGCGGTGCACCCCGGTGCCGCGCTGAAGATGCTCGCCGAACCGACGGCGCTCGAGCACAGCATCCTGGGAGCGATGCCGTACTCCACCAATCACACGCAACTGCACACGGACTCGTCGGTGTTGCCGAAGAACACCAGGGCGCGTGCATCGTGGAACTACCACCTCCCGTCGTGCGCGGCCAGGCCCGACCGGGTGCTGGTCAGCTACGACCTGACCAGGTTGCAGCGCCTGGACGAAACCGATCGCAGAATGCTGGTCACCCTCGGTGGAGCGGACCGCATCGACCCGAATGCGGTACTCGACGAGATGACCTACGAACACCCTCAGTACACCCCTGAATCGGTTGCAGCGCAGCGGCGACTTCCTGAATTGGATACCGACACAGTGGCATTCGCTGGTGCCTACCATGGCTGGGGATTTCACGAGGACGGTGCGTTGTCGGGAGCGCGCGCCGCACAACGGGTGGGGGCCACGTGGCTCTGACATCGGTTCTGCCGACCACCCGCGCACACGGGGCGGCTTTGTATCGCACTCGGATCGATCACGTGCGACGCGCGCCGATTCGAAACACGTTCTCGTACAAGAGTTACAGCTGGTTCGTGGACCTCGATGCACTCCCCGAATTGCCCCGGATGCTGCGACTGCTGGCCTCGTTCGACCCCCGTGACCACCTCGGTGACCCCGACGCCACCATTCGCCAGAACGTCGATGCGTTCCTGGCCGAGAACGGTATCGACCTCGGCGGCGGACGGATCACGATGTTGGCCAGCGCGAGGGTGCTCGGTCATACGTTCAACCCATTGAGTGTGTACTGGTGTCACGATAGCGACGGAGAGCTCCGCTGCGTGGTGGCTGAGGTGCACAACACCTACGGCGAGCGATACCGGTATCTGCTGCACACCGATCATCGCGGCGCGGCTCGCACGACCAAGGAGTTCTACGTCTCGCCGTTCAACGACGTCGACGGCGAATACTCCATGCTGCTACCCGAGCCGGACGCCGCGCTCCGGCTGTCGATCGTCCTCGAGCGGCCCGGTCAGCCTCCGTTCGTGGCGACCGTCGACGGCCGTCGACGCGAGGTGACGACGCGGTCGATTCTTCGTACCGCACTCGAGATCCCGTGTGCGCCGTTACGAGTGGTGGTACAGATCCGCTGGCAGGGCATTCGGCTCTGGGCGCGGGGTCTGAAGATCGTGCAGAAACCTGCCCTTCCCGGGGCACCAAAATTCCAGAAGGAAGGGGCCCACAGATGACAACTGTGTCGAAGGCCGATTCTGTGTCGTACCCGTACGGTGGTTCCGCTGCCGGTCCGCGCCCGTTGGTGGATCCGCGGGTCTGGCCTCAGATCGCCCATGTTCCCGGTGGCATGAAGGTTGCTGCCGCCGCGCCCGTCGCCAATTTCCTCTTCCGTCGTGCGGTCGCGGGATTGCAGGTCCGGGTTGCGATGCCCGACGGCGAGGTGATCGGTGCCGGGTCGGCCGACGCACCGTTGATGACCGTGTATCGGCCACACGACTTCGCCGCACGGGTCGGAGACAGTGGACTCATCGGATTCGGTGAGGCATACATGGCCGGAGACTGGGATGCCGAGGACCTCACCGCTGTGCTCGAGGTCTTCGCTCGGCGAATGGCGTCGCTGATTCCGAAGTCCCTGCAGCGCCTCCGAGGACTCTATATCCCCAAACCTCCACGGAGCGAGCGGAATACGACCAAGAACACCCGATCCAACATCTCACGGCATTACGATCTGTCGAACGACCTCTTCGAGCTCTTCCTCGACGAGACGATGACCTACTCCAGTGCGTTGTTCGCCGCATCGGGAGGCGACGACAGTGAGGAGCTCGCCGACGCTCAGTGCCGAAAGATCGACCGGCTACTCGACCGCGCGGGCGTCGGCGAGGGGACCAGGGTTCTCGAGATCGGCACCGGATGGGGCGAGCTTGCTATCCGTGCGGCCGCTCGTGGCGCGACGGTACGATCGGTGACACTGTCGACCGAACAGCAGGAACTAGCGCGTAAGCGTTGTGCCGCTGCTGGCTACGGCGATCGAATTCAGATCGATCTCCTCGATTATCGTCTGGTCGACGGCGAGTACGACGCGATCGTGTCGGTCGAGATGATCGAGGCCGTCGGGCATCAGTACTGGGCGACGTACTTCGAGACGATCGACGCGCTGCTCGCACCGGGTGGGCGGGTTGCCCTCCAAGCCATCACGATGCCGCACGACCGCATGCTGGCTACCCGCAACACGTACACCTGGGTGCACAAGTACATCTTTCCCGGCGGGTTCCTGCCGTCCGTGCGGGCCATCGAGGAGGTGACCGAACAGCACACCTCGCTTCGGGTTCGCGAGCGTCTGTCCATGGGCGATCACTACGCGCGAACCCTCGCTCAGTGGGACAGGCGTTTCCGTGAATACCGCAGCGAGGCCGAGCAGCTCGGTTTCGACGAGGTGTTCGCGCGAATGTGGCACTTCTACCTGTGCTACTCGGAGGCCGGATTTCGATCCGGGTACCTCGATGTTCAGCAGATCGTGCTCGACCGAAGGGACAACCGATGACCACCTCGACACTTTCCGTGGATCGGACCGATCGCAGTGCCGGTGTCGCACATCGGATTGCCGAGTTGATAGAACCCCTGTTGGGTGGTCCGCTTCCCGTTCGGCTGCAGGCGTGGGACGGATCCGTTGCAGGCGATGCTTCGGCACCGCGAGTGCTGTTGCGGAGCCCGAGCGCCCTTCGTCGATTGTTGTGGAGCCCCGGCGAACTCGGCGCTGCGCAGGCATACGTCACCGGGGAGCTGGACGTCGACGGCGATCTAGCCGCGGCCCTCGATCACGTCTGGGGTGTGGTGCGTGAGCGCCGACTCTCGGCGATACGACCGGGTCCGGCGTCGCTACTGCGGTTGGCGAAACTGGCCAAGGATCTCGGAGTGTTCGGCCGCCCTCTGCCGCCGCCCGTGTCGCAGGCCTCGGTGAAGGGGCGGCTGCACTCGGTGCTCCGTGACCGCGCTGCGATCAGCCACCACTACGACTTGTCGAACGACTTCTACGAATTGGTGCTCGATTCGCACATGGCGTACTCGTCGGCGTACTGGACCTCCGATTCGCCGGACTACACCCTCGACGATGCCCAGCGCGACAAACTCGACCTCGTCTGTCGAAAGGTCGGGCTCGACAAGCGTGCAGGGCAACGCTTTCTCGACGTCGGTTGCGGCTGGGGGTCGCTGAGTCTGCATGCGGCCCAGGAGTACGGAGCGCAGGTCGTCGGAGTGACCATCTCGCGCGAGCAGAAAGCCTTCATCGACAAGCGAATCGCCGACCGAGGACTGCAGGACAAGGTAGAGATCCGAATCCAGGATTATCGCGAAATTCCGGACGGGCCCTTCGACGCGGTGGCGTCCATCGAGATGGGTGAGCACGTGGGGGAGGCCAATTACCCGACCTACACCGCCGCACTGCACACCAACGTCAAGCCGGGTGGACGCGTGCTGATTCAGCAGATGTCGCGAGGAGAGGGTGACAACCCGGGCGGCGGAGCATTCATCGAATCGTTCATCGCGCCGGACATGTACATGCGCCCGGTCGGGCGGACCGTCGCGATGATCGAGGAGGCAGGACTCGAGGTTCGCGACGTCCACGCCCTTCGGGAGCACTACGTGCGGACCGTCGATGTCTGGACGGAGCGCTTCGAGGCGCGCTTCGACGATGTGGTGGCGATGGTCGGGGAAGAGGTCGCTCGCGTGTGGCGGCTGTACCTGATCGGCGGTGGAATGGCCTTCCGGGACAACAGGATGGGCGTCGACCAGATTCTGGCGGTTCGGTCCGAGAACGGACCGTCCGAGATGGAACCGGTGCGACCGGTGTGGGTGTGCCCGCGGTGAACTGGTCCGATTTCCTGACCGTATCGCTGGCGAGCCTCGGCGGTACCGCCCTCCTGATGATCGTCACCGCCCTCATCGGCGCGCGAATCGGACGCCACAACGTCGTGGACGTGACGTGGGGCGGCGGGTTCGTTCTGATCGCGCTGATCTCGGCTGCGACCGGAACAGGTGAAGTGTGGCGTCGAATACTTCTGCTCGTCCTCGTCGGTGTGTGGGGGCTTCGTCTTGCCGTGCACGTCTTTCGACGCTCGCGCGGTCATGGTGAGGATCCGCGCTACACCGAGCTGCTCGCCAAGGCCACCGGCAACGAAACCCTGTATGCCCTGCGCAAGATCTATCTGACGCAGGCCTTTGCCTTGTGGTTCGTATCCCTCCCGGTGCAGGTGTCGGCTGTCGCACACGGATCGGTCGTACCCGTGGTCGTGCTCGGGGTGGCCGTCTGGATTCTCGGATGGACGTTCGAGGCAGTGGGCGACGCTCAGTTGAAGGCCTTCAAGGCCGACGCGTCGAACAAGGGCAAGATCATGGATCGTGGTCTGTGGTCCTGGACGCGGCATCCCAACTACTTCGGTGACTCGGCAGTGTGGTGGGGCTTGTTCCTCGTGGCCGCATCGGCGTGGCCCGGAGTGTTCACCCTCCTGTCGCCCATCGCGATGACGTACTTCCTGGTGTTCGCCACCGGTGCGCGATTGCTCGAGCGCAGCATGGAGAAGCGTCCGGGATATCGTGAATACCAGCAGCGGACCAGCTATTTCCTCCCACGGCCGCCGAAAGGATCCAGCAAGTAGCTCGCGGGTGGGGTAGCGGCGTTAGGGTTGTCGAGGAGTTCGATCCATCGATCGAGTTCGGTTCGACCACAACGAGGAGGCGCATCGTGGCGCACGAGAGAGCTGGAACCACTGCATTGCCGGAGGATCTGGTGGATCTTTCGCAGCTCGTGACCGCGTACTACTCGCGGGTTCCCGACGTGTCGGAACCGAGTCAGCAGGTGGTGTTCGGCACCTCAGGGCATCGAGGGTCCAGTCTGGACTCGGCGTTCAACGAGGCGCACATCGTGGCGACGACGCAGGCGATCGTGGAGTACCGGTCCGCGCAGGGCATCACCGGGCCGCTGTTCATCGGTCGGGACACTCACGCACTGTCCGAACCCGCCTGGACGACGGCGTTGGAAGTGTTGGCGGCCAACGGTGTCGACGTTCTGGTCGACTCGGGCGATCGGTACACGCCAACCCCAGCGGTCAGTCACGCAATTCTTCGGTACAACGAGACCGGCCCGTCGGCGCAGGCCGACGGCATCGTGGTGACTCCGTCGCACAATCCGCCGCGGGACGGCGGATTCAAATACAACCCTCCGCACGGCGGTCCGGCCGACAGCGACGCCACATCGGTCATTGCTGCGCGCGCGAACGAGCTTCTGCGCGATGGTATTTCGGGCATCAAGCGGGTGACCCTCGCACAGGCGTTCGCGGGGAGCGTCTCGCGCTACGACTTCCTCGGCACCTATGTGGACGACCTGCCGAACGTGCTCGATCTCGACGCGATCCGCGCGGGCGGGGTGCGTATCGGAGCAGATCCGTTGGGCGGTGCGAGTGTCGATTACTGGGATGCCATCGCCGAGCGGCACAATCTGGACCTGACCGTGGTGAATCCGTTGGTGGACGGCACATTCCGCTTCATGACTCTTGATACCGACGGCAAGATCAGGATGGATTGCTCCTCGCCGAACGCGATGGCGTCGCTCATCGCTGCCCGCGATCGGTTCGACATCTCGACGGGCAACGATGCCGACTCCGACCGCCACGGCATCGTCACCCCCGACGGTGGCCTGATGAATCCCAACCACTTCCTCGCCGTGGCCATCGACTATCTGTTCACCCACCGACCCGATTGGTCACCCACGGCGGCAGTGGGCAAGACGTTGGTGAGCTCGTCGATGATCGACCGGGTCGTCGCCGGTCTCGGCCGTCGCCTGCTCGAGGTGCCGGTCGGATTCAAGTGGTTCGTTCCGGGTCTGCTCGCCGGTGAGCTCGGGTTCGGCGGCGAGGAGAGCGCCGGTGCGTCGTTCCTCCGACACAACGGCCGAGTGTGGACCACCGACAAGGACGGAATCGTGCTGGCGCTGCTGGCGTCCGAGATCACCGCCGTCACCGGATCCACGCCATCGCAGCGCTACAGCGAGTTCACCTCGAAGTTCGGCAATCCGACGTATGCCCGCGTCGACGCACCTGCCACCCGTGACCAGAAGGCCGTTCTGGCCAAGCTCTCGCCGAGCCAGATCACCGCCACCGAGTTGGCGGGCGAGACGATCACGGCGACGCTGACCGAGGCTCCGGGCAACGGAGCTGCCCTCGGTGGCCTGAAAGTGACGACGGAGAGTGCCTGGTTCGCTGCGCGCCCGTCCGGAACCGAGGACGTGTACAAGATCTACGCGGAGTCGTTCCAGGGCGAGGAGCATCTGGCCCGGGTTCAAGCCGCCGCACGTGAACTGGTGTCGTCCGCACTCGAGAGCTCGTGACCGACTCACCTCCACCCGACCACGACAGTTCGGCTCCCGAGCCCGCATTCCAACCCGGCGGCAAGCTCCCACCGGAGATCTGGGTACTGGTATCGGCGGCGTTCGTCATCGCGCTCGGATTCGGCATCGTCGCGCCCGCTCTGCCGCAGTTCGCCCGAGAATTCGGCGTCGGTTACACGGCGGCGTCGGCGGTCATCAGTGCTTTCGCGCTCATGCGGTTGTTGTTCGCACCCGCCAGTGGTGCTCTGGTGCAGCGGCTCGGCGAGCGGCCGGTGTACCTGATCGGACTGCTGATCGTTGCGGTGTCCACCGGTGCGTGCGCTCTGGCTCAGACGTACTGGCAGCTGCTGGTGTTTCGCGGACTCGGCGGCATCGGCTCGACGATGTTCTCGGTGTCGGCACTGGGATTGCTGATCAGGATCAGTCCTCCGACCAGTCGTGGCCGCATCTCCGGCCTGTATGCGACCGCCTTCCTGTTGGGAACCATCGGCGGCCCGCTCGTCGGCGGCGCGCTCGTCGGATTCGGTCTGCGGGTGCCGTTCGTCATCTATGCCGTGGCTCTCGTGATCGCCGCGGCCGTCGTGTATTTCACCCTGGGCAATTCCGACCTCGTCAAGCCGGAGAAGGGTTCGGCACCGCCCACGATGTCGTTGCTCGCCGCGCTGCGGATCCCGTCGTATCAGGCCGCGCTGGCGTCGAACTTCGCCAACGGTTGGGCGGTCTTCGGTGTCCGGGTGGCTTTGGTGCCGTTGTTCGTCGTCGAGGCGATGCAGCGATCCGAGGTGTTCGTCGGTATCGCGCTGACCGTGTTCGCAGTGGGAAATGCCCTGGTTCTCACCACAGCCGGCCGCCTGTCCGATGTGCGCGGACGCAAGCCCTTCATGGTGGGTGGGTTGGTGGTGTGCGGTCTGGGAACCGTCGTGATGGGATACGTCCACGATCCCGTGCTGTTTCTCGTGGTGTCCTTGATCGCCGGAATCGGATCGGGTCTGATGAGCCCTGCCCAGCAGGCCTCGGTTGCCGACGTGATCGGCTCGAAGGCTCGCGGCGGGCCCGTGCTGGCCGCATTCCAGATGGCGTCCGACGTCGGCGCGGTCATCGGCCCGATCGTGGCCGGAATGATCGTCGAACAGGTCTCCTTCGGTCCGGCTTTCGCCGTGACGGGAGCGCTGCTCCTCCTGGCGGGACTTTGGTGGTCGCGAGTTCCAGACACACTCGGGCGCGAGCGCATCTGACGGGCGCAACCGTAGTATTCGCTGTGTGAGCCAGAAGAAGATATCGAGTACGAAACACACACCCGAGGCAACCTCCAACACGATGACCTACGTATTGGGCGGCATCGCATTCGTCGTAGTGGTGATCGTCATCGGGGTGGCGATCATGTGGCAGAGCGGAAGCGACGCTCCACGCAACGACGGCTACGGCACGGTCAAGAATCCTGCGGTCGAATTGTCGTTGCCGGGTGACGGGGTGGTGCAGCTGTCGCGTCCGGAAGCGCAGCGTGTCATCGATGTCTTCGAGGATCCGATGTGCCCGTTCTGCGGTGACCTCGAAGTGAAACACGGCCAGGAGTTGGCTCAGAAGATCGACGACGGTGTCGTCTCGGTGAATTACCACCTGGTCAATTTCCTGGATCCACAGTCTGCGTCGGGTGACTATTCGACGCGTGCCGTCGCGGCCTCGCACTGCGTGGCAGCGACGGAGAACGCGCGGGTCTACTCCGCATTTCACGCCGGGTTGTTCGACCCGGAATTTCGCCCCGAAGAAGGTGGTGACTCCGACCGAACCGATGCCGAACTAGCGGAGCTCGCTCGTTCCTCCGGAGCGAGCGAGCTGGCAACGGAGTGCATCGTCAGCGGCGCACAGCGAGACGCCGCGGTGGCGGATGCGAACACCGGACGGGACGCGCTCGCCGCCTCGGGTGCCCGCGGAACACCGGGGGTACTGGTCGACGGTCAGGTTGTCGATGCGCTCGGTGACTCGGAATGGTTGGCGTCGATCAACTGATCTCTAGGCGCGGGTGCGGCCGGTCGTCGAGTATTCGGAACCGGCCTTACCAGGTGATTTGTTGCTGCTGCGACCGATGGTGTAACTTCGTTCGAGCAACCGCATGAGCGGGAGCACGCAGTAACTCGGGGCTATGGCGCAGCTGGTAGCGCACCACACTGGCAGTGTGGGGGTCAGGGGTTCGAGTCCCCTTAGCTCCACCGAGAAGCAAGCTCCATAGAGAGCAAACTAAAAAAGCGTCGCCCTCGGGCGACGCTTTTTTCGTGTTCGGTGTCACCGAGCGCCGAATCGGCATCCGTTCGTCGTGCCCGGAGCCGATTCGGCAGTCGACGGCTCAGTGAGCGGCGTCGAACGCCTGCTCGACCTCGGCGGGGATTCTGCCTCGCGCCGAGATATTGTGGCCGTTCGCCTTGGCCCATTCTCTGATGGCTTTGGTCTGATTGGCGTCGCGCTTGGCACCGGTTGCGGGAGTGCTCGACTTCTTCGTTCGCTTTCCACCGACCTTGGTGGAGTGCTCGATGTAATAGTCGAGCTTGCGGTGAAACTCCTTCGCGTTCTTGTCGCTCAGGTCGATTTCGTAGCTGACTCCGTTGACCGAATAGGTTATGTGTTCGCCACCGGATTCGATCGGTTTTTCGTCGATGTCATCGACTAGTTGCACATAGACTTTTCTGGCCATGCTGAAGCTCTCCAATGATGCAGGGGATGATGCGGGGATGTCCAGATCGAACTGATGCGACTATACGGCTGAACAATGTGTTTATCCATGCGGGTCGGGGGATTGTTACTCGATTCGCAGAATTCCCACAGAAATCACCTCGTCCTTCGACGAAACCGACAAGGTGATTGCGAGAAGCATTCTCTCGGCGGTCGTGTTCGTCGTTATCCGTGAGAAAGACGAACTGTCCGGTTTGAATACGTATTGCCATCCTCGGGTCGGTTCGAGTTCGATCGAACGGAGATCTGCAGGCGACGCTCGGGATCTCCGTATTTACACAACGAATCGGTCACGAAACGCAATCGTTTCACTAACGAAAGATCACTCGATACGCGTCGACGGTGATATCTGCTTCACTTGATGCGCAAGTGTCTGTTGTGACGTGTGGTGTCCCGTGATTCGGTGACCTGTTCGGATCAGCGGTGTCCGAGGGGCCGAGAGGGGAGTTGCGCAGCGAGTTCCACCGCCTGCGCCAGACGATATGAAATCTGCACCGATGACCAGGTCGACTTTGACGGCGCTGATGTGCGCCGGAATTCTCGGTGCCGGGGTGCTCGTGTCTGCGCCGGCCACCGCCGCACCGGCCGGCACGGCCCCCACCGCAGGTACGGAACTGTCCGGCAAGACGGTCTTCCTCGATCCGGGCCACCAGGCACCGCACATTCGGAGAATCTGCAGCGACAGGTGGACGACGGGCGGGGCGGCACCAAGGATTGCCAGACCACCGGCATGACCACCCTGGACGGCGTGCCCGAGCACACCATCAACTGGAAAGTCAGCGAGCTCGTCCGATCCAGCCTGGAGAGTCTGGGTGCAACGGTGAAGACGAGTCGAGCAGACGACACCGGCTGGGGCGGATGTGTGGACGACAGGGCGCGGGCCGCCAGCGAGTCCGGGGCCGACGTGGCCGTGAGTATCCATGCGGACTCCACGAGTGCGACGACCGACGCCGACAAGCACGGGTTCCATCTCATCGTGCCCACCCTGCCGATTCCGAGCGCGGCGGCCGACGCTGCCCAGTCCGAGCGTGGACGTTCGGCATCGACGCTGATGCGGGACTCCTACGTGCGCGCCGGCTTCGAGCCTGCCAACTACGCAGGGGTCGAGAACGGGATACAGGAGCGATCCGATGTCGCCGGGCCCGCGCTGACCACGGTGCCCCTCGTGTTCGTCGAGATGGGCAACGGATCCAACCCCGACGACGCAGCTCTTCTCGAGAGCTCGGACGGTCAGCTCGAGCATGCGATCGCCATCTCGACGGGAATCATCGACTACCTGCTCGGGGCCGAAACCCCGTCCACGACAGCGGACACCGCCACCACGCCTGCGGCCACCACGACTGCGACAATCGCCGCCCCCCGCCCCCGACGGCACCCCAGCGACGCAGGCCCCCGCGACCGAGGGGGCGTAGCGCGTTGTCCCGGTTGCT
>NZ_BAOX01000032.1:0-27367 GCF_000813105.1 Rhodococcus sp. BS-15
GATGCGATCGAGCAGCGTCGAGTCGAGTCGATTCTTACCGGCAGCCATGGCCGAAACGCTATCGCCGCCGAAGGCGTCTCGGACGCCGAAAAGGCCGGGCTGTGGATAACGGCCCGGCCTGTGGATGAAGCGGAAAACTACTGGCTGGCAGCAGCTTTCGCGGTGGACGAGGAGGACGAAGAGTTCGACGACGACGAATCGGAAGATTTCTTCTCGGCGGGCTTGGACTCGGACTTCGAGTCCGACTTCGCGGCCGCCGCATCGGACTTCTTCTCGCCTGCGCCCTCGCTCGAGGTGCCCCCGCCACCGCGGCTGTCGGTGCGGTAGAAGCCACTGCCCTTGAAGACGATGCCGACGGAGTTGAACAGTTTGCGCAGCTTGCCCGAGCACGCGGGGCACACCGTCAGTGTGTCGTCGGTGAAGGACTGAACGATGTCGAAGCGGTTGTCGCACTCGGTGCATGCGTATGAGTAAGTGGGCATCGTGTTTCCTCCGCGCTGGTCACCGAGGAAATTCGCCGCTCTGCTGGCCGAGGCCGAACCACGCCGGTGTCTTGTCTGTTCGTCGAAACTGTCGAAACTGGGGAGAGCATTAGCACTCTACAGTCAGGAGTGCCAACGAATCGAATCGTAGCGTTATTCCGTACCCAAGCGTACGAGCCGCTGCCGGGGGTCAACGCGTGCGTCACCCGTCTGTCGTGCGGCTCGGCGGGTAGCCGATCGACCACTTCGCTCTCGCGCACCACCGCGACCAGCATGGCGTCGGGTCTGCACAGGTCGAGGGTGCGGTCGTAGAAGCCCGCGCCTCGGCCCAACCTGGTTCCGCGCCGGTCCACGGCCAGCGCCGGAATCAGCACCAGAGAGCACGCCGACACGGCGTCGGGATCGAGCGTCGGTCCCGACGGTTCCAACAGCCCGAACGGGGCCGTCACCAACGACTCGCGTCCGGCATACCGAGCCCAGCGCAACGGACCCGGCTCGTGCGCACTCGGAAGCAGAACGGTCGACCCGGCCGCGGCCATCGCGTCGAGCATCCGAAAAGAACCCGGCTCCCGGCCGACGGGAACGTACGCGGCTACGACCTGGTGTTCGGCCGCCAACTCGCCGAGGACATGACAGAGTGCAGAGGACTCCATTGCGCGTTGCGCACCGTCGAGCAGTCGGCGTTCGGCGAGAACATACTTTCGCCATCGATCCTTGGACGTGTTCTCCGTGAAATCGGGAACGGTCACAACGATTCGTCCTCCCTTCCTGTGCTGTCGTTCAACGATATGCACTCGGGGGTAAAACGCAGCACACGGCGAGCAGATCACCAGAAACCATGGATAGGGTGAGCACCATGACAGAAGCCGTTACAGCGACGACCGCCGCCACGCCCGTGCATTTCCGCACGGCCATCGTTCCCGCAGCGGGCATGGGTACCCGGTTCCTGCCGGCCACGAAAACCGTTCCGAAAGAACTGCTTCCGGTGGTCGACACTCCCGGTATCGAGCTCGTCGCAGGCGAAGCCGCAGATTCCGGCGCGCAGCGACTCGTGATCGTCACGTCCCCCGGCAAGGACGGCGTCGTCGCCCACTTCGTCGAGGACCTCGTACTCGAGAACAAGCTCGAGGCCAGCGGCAAGCTCGAGATGCTCGAGAAGGTGCGGGTTGCTCCCGGTCTCCTCGACGTCCAGTCGGTCATTCAGCACGAGCCGCTCGGACTCGGGCATGCCGTCGCCTGTGCCGAGGAAGTCCTCGACGACGACGAGGATTCCGTTGCCGTTCTGCTTCCCGACGATCTGGTGATGCCCCGCGGTGTGCTCGACGTCATGGCCCGCGTGCGCGCCAAGCGCGGTGGCTCGGTGTTGTGCGCCATCGAGGTCCCCGACGACAAGGTGTCCTCCTACGGCGTCTTCTCCGTCGAGATCGTGCCCGACGCGGTCAACCCGAACGTCCTCAAGGTCACCGGTATGGTCGAAAAGCCCAAGCAGGAGGACGCCCCGTCCAACCTGGCTGCCGCGGGCCGTTACCTGCTCGACCGCTCGATCTTCGACGCTCTGCGACGGATAAAGCCCGGTGCAGGCGGCGAGCTGCAGCTCACCGACGCCATCGCGCTGCTCATCGAAGAAGGCCATCCCGTGCACGTGGTGGTGCACCGCGGATCGAGACACGACCTCGGAAATCCCGGGGGATACCTGCGCGCTGCGGTTGACTTTGCTCTACAACGTGACGACTACGGCCCAGCGCTGCGCGAATGGCTGAACGAACGCTTGAGCGACAGCTGGGCACCGGAATTGACCACGTACGAATAGCATCGCGGGTCGATGCCATAGAGGAAGGGCCAGATGCGCTCGGTCGAAGATCAGCAGACCCGGGTGACCGCCGCGGCGGTGGCTCCACGGCCTGTTCGGGTCGCCATCTCGGAAGCACAGGGCCTGCTGTGCGCAGAAGAAGTGGTCACCGAGCGTCCCCTTCCCGGTTTCGACCAGGCAGCTATCGACGGCTACGCCGTACGGAGCGTCGACGTTGCGGCCGCGGGCACCGACCTGCGCAACGAGGACGACGAACGCATCGATCTGACGCTTCCCGTCGTCGGCGAGGTGTCCGCCGGCTCGCGTCAACCCATCCGGTTGCAACCGCGTCAGGCAGTGCGAGTCGACACCGGCGCGCCGCTGCCGACACTGGCCGACGCGGTGTTGCCCCTGGATCGAACCGACAGCGGTCGTGCCCGCGTCAAGGTGTTCCGTCCGGTGCGCTCGGGCGACTACGTCCGCAAGATCGGCGACGACGTGCAGCCCGGTGACGTGGCGGTCCGCGCAGGCACGATCATCGGCGCAGCTCAGGTGGGACTGCTCGCAGCCGTCGGGCGCGACAAGGTGCTGGTGCATCCGCGGCCGCGTCTGTCGGTGATCTCCGTGGGCGGCGAGTTGGTCGACACCGATCGCACCCCCGGGCCCGGTCAGGTATACGACGTCAACTCGTATGCGCTGGCCGCCGCTGCGCGCGATGCCGGAGCCGACGTCAACCGCGTCGGGATCGTCAGCACCGATCCCAAGCGACTGCGCGAGGTGGTCGAGGGTCAGCTGATTCGATCCGAGATCGTGGTCATCGCCGGAGCAGTGGGCGGCGGCGCGTCGGACGGTGTGCGCGAGGCGCTCGGCGAACTCGGCGACATGGAAGTGGAGCGAGTTGCCATGCACCCCGGATCCGTCCAGGGCTTCGGTCAACTCGGGCGCGACGAAGTACCCACCTTTCTGTTGCCGGCCAACCCCGTCAGTGCGCTGGTGGTGTTCGAGGTCATGGTGCGTCCGCTGATTCGCATCGCACTCGGCCGACGGCAGCCGATGCGACGGACCGTCACCGCCCGAACCGTCGCGCCGATCACCTCGATCGAGGACCGCAAGGGATTCCTCCGCGGCCAGCTCATGCGCGACGAGGGAACCGGCGAATACCTGGTGCAGGCCCTCGGCGGCGCACCCGGATCGTCCTCGCACCTGCTCGCGACACTCGCCGAGGCGAACTGCCTGGTCGTCATCGATCCCGAGGTCACCGAAATCCGCACCGGCGAAGAAGTGAAGGTCTCGTTCCTCGCTCAGAGAGGCTGACGCCAGTGGTTCGGTTAAGTGCCGCCAGGGGCACTTATGCGCACCACTGCGCGTAGCGCATAACATCGACGGATGCCGCGAACGTGGTCGAGCCACCCAGGTTGGCCGGCGAAATTGGGTCCAGTGAGAGTGGCCGGCGGAACCGTCACCGTGCGGCCGGTGCGGATGCGCGACGCGGCCGCCTGGAGCCGGATTCGCACCGCGGATCGCGCCCACCTCGAACCGTGGGAGCCCAGCGGAGAAGGCAGCTGGAACTCTCGGCATCACATCTCCTCGTGGCCGAGCCTGTGCTCGGGTCTCAAATCGGAGGCACGCAAGGGACACATGCTGCCGCTGGCGATCGAGGTCGACGGCGAGTTCTGTGGCCAGATCACCACCGGAAACATCGTGCGGGGAGCACTCCGGTCGGCCTGGATCGGGTACTGGGTGTCCAAGGAGGTCAACGGCAAGGGCGTGGCGACCGCGGCTCTGGCGCTCGGGCTCGACCACTGCTTCGGTCCCGTCGGACTCCATCGCGTCGAAGCGACGGTGCGACCGGAGAACCTTGCCAGTCAGGCAGTGCTGCGCAACGTCGGTTTTCGCGAAGAGGGGCTGCTCTACAAGTACCTCGACGTCGACGGCGAATGGCGCGATCACAAGCTCGTCGCGATCACCTCGGGTGAGGTGCAGGGCACCGTCGTCGATCGGTTGGTTCGTGCGGGTCGGGCTGCGTGGGCCTGATTTTCGCTGCTGCGGCACGAGCACTCGTGTTGTCAAAGTGACAGGAGTGTAATTCGGGTCGGCGCGTCTGCGTCGTTCTCGTTCCTCCTCCGCATAGCCTGAGGACGTCTTTCACTGTCGCCGTCGTCCAAGGGGAGGAGAACAACGCCGATGCCGAACTCGATCATCTGGATCGGTCTCGTGGCCGTCTGGCTCTTCGTTCTTCTGCCCATGCTGATGACCAAGCGTCCGCAGATCATGCAGACCACGGACGCTGCGCTCACCACGCGCGTGCTGCATCGGGGTGGCACGAAGCGAAAGCAGCGCGGCCCCGCGACCGGTCACCGCAGTGATCCCGACTGGCGACCGGAGGACGACCTGCGAGTCTCCGGGCCGGCCCGCGAGATCTTCGGCCCCACGATTGCGACTGCTCGCCCAGACTCACCCGATCTACCCGGTACCGCGGAGGACCCGATGGACACTCACGCAGCAGACAGCGACCTCGATCGCGAGGAACCGGACACGGATGCACCGCGTGGGAGTTCGCCCGCGCACGAACCCGGTGTGGTCGACGACGATTTCGTTCCTCGCCGACGCGGCCGCGGCGGTTTCGATCCCGAGGCCGATGCGATCGCCAGGGCCGCGCGGTACGCGTTTCGACAGCGCGCAGTTCTGGGGCTGGTCTTCGCGGCGATCACCACCGCAGCCCTGGCCTTCATCATCTCCCCGACGGTCTGGTGGCTGTGTGGACTGTCGGTCGCCGTCCTCGTCGGTTACCTGTACTACCTGCGTCGTCAGGTACAGATCGAGGAAGAGGTGCGCAGGCGCCGGCTCACTCGGATGGGCCGATCCCGTCTCGGCGTGGAATCGGAAACCGACGACGAGCTCGAGCTCGTTCCCCAACGACTGCGTCGCCCCGGCGCAGTGGTGCTCGAGATCGACGACGAGGATCCCGAGTTCGAGCATCTCGATCACTACGAGGAGCCGTTCCAGGCACGTCGTGACGAGGACCGGGACTTGCGCAGAGCCCAGGGCGCGTAGCCACCGTCCGACGCGGCTTTGCTAGAGTTACCCAGTCGGTCGGCATGACGGCAAAGGGGCTGTGGCGCAGTTGGTAGCGCGTCTCGTTCGCATCGAGAAGGTCAGGGGTTCGATTCCCCTCAGCTCCACCATAGAGTCCGTACTTGAACCGGCGACCGAATAGATGCCGGCGAGGGTGGATTCAAAGAAGTTATGTTCATGACCAGGAACTTTCGCAAAGCGGGAGTCCCTTTGGTTTGGCACCCTTGCCGGCTGACCCTACCCCAAAGTTGTCGCACGAAAGATGGTCGCGGCATTCTCGATGTCGTCGAACGGTGGGTTCAGCTCGTCGCTGACGCGCCCTCCTAGCTGATAGCCGATGAAACGGCAAAACCTCTGATTCGAGCTTCGTTCTGCAGTAGCGGTGCCCGAAGCCTGTTCGTGCACCAGGTGGTGGTTCTGCGGCGATGCATGTTCGTCGTGATGTCGGTGCTGGCTCCTACGCTGAGCGCTACCAGCGAACTACTCAGGAGCTTCTCGTGACGAACGCACAGTACATCGGCGACAACAGCAACGGTAACCAGCAGATCCGGGCGGACGGCGACGTTACTGCCTCGCTTACTAAAGACGGCGGCATTAACATTGGCGGAGACAACCACGGCGTCGTGATCACCTCGGTGCCGAGGGCGGAGGAGCCGCGGTACACCTTCGACATCACCAAGAAGACGCGGATCCCCACCCCGGCCGCGCTGATCGGCGTCGTCTCTGGCCTGATCACGATCGCTGGGTTCGTCACGGGCGGCTTCTCGATCAAGCAGCTCGTCGATGTCTTCGTGTCGGGCAATGGCGTCGACCTCACGAGTGGGACGCCCAAGGGGTACTGGTGGCTCCTCGTCTCGATCCTCGCGGTCGCCATTGGCATCATCGGTTGGTCGTTTTTCCGTTTTCTCCGCCGGAATGTGCTTCGCCTTCCGAAGCGGTGGTGGTTCTTCCGTGGCTGGGCGGGTATCAAAGAGGAGAACGGCAGGACGTACCCATATTCGCTTCGTCTCGCGATGTGGTGCCCGAAGTGCAAGAACCAGAAGCTCCGTTTCCAGCAGATTCCGGCGACGTGGGTCGATTTCTACGACAACACGGGCAAGCGCACCAAGCGCGACGTAACGAAGTGGGCATCGATGGCTGTCTGCCCTCGGGACGAGGCGCACTCGATAGCGGTCGATATCTCGGGCAACGATTTTGACGACGCGCTTCCGAGATAATGGGCATTGCACTCGAGGTTGCTGACATCGATACCGCGAACGCCACGTGCTGGTGTGCCGGGGTTCTATCTCTTGACACGGCTGGTCAAGTACTCATCAACCCACTTCCGGCTTGACCGCCACTGGCCATCTGGCCCCTTGTGGGCCTTGAGCCTGCCTCGGTTTGCCGCGACCCGCAGGGTGGTGCTCGACGCCTCACCGTTGGCCAAAGCCGCTAAGGGCACGATCTTCGAGGGACCCGCAACAGCGGGGACGATGAATTGATGAAGATTCTGGAGGATGGCCCGTGCGATGAACTCACCCAACGCCCCAACATCGCCGTTGTCCGCCCTGGCCAAAGCCTTCAAGTATTTGCTTCGGTCACCTTTGTAGATGATTGCGGGTGGGTAATAGGACCGAACCAACAACAGATTTAGAACCAAGCGTCCAGTTCTGCCGTTTCCGTCGAGGAATGGGTGAATGTACTCGAAGTCGCGGTGTAGCTGCGCGATCTCCTCTGGGAATTGCTCTCCCCGGGCCTTCAGCTTGTTTGCCCGGTCGACCCATCCGCGAATCTCGGCGTCGATCAACGTCCAGGAAGGGGGTTTCATACCGCTCGAGAACTGCGCGATCTCGTGCCGTCGAAATGATCCCGGTCTTTCATCTCCTCCGGCATCAGGGTGGGGTGCGACGTCCCACACGGGCTGCATGACGAGCTGGTGAATGTTGCGGATTTCGTGAAGTGTGATGATTGACCCCGGTGAGAAACTGGAAGGCTGAATGCCTTCCCGATAGACCCACGTGGCCGCATCGGCGTACCCTTTTACCTCGTTGTACTCTTTGAGCGCTTTGCCGCCGACTGCACGTCCTTCCTTGAGGAGCTGTTCGACCTGCTTGATCACGAGGGTGTTGCCCTCGATAGCAGTCGAGTGGTGTGCTTCCGCTGTCCAGATGTCGTCCCAGATGTCTGCTGCTTCGTCGGGGGTCGGCAAGCCGCCCAGCCGAAGCCACAACTCCTCAATTTGAGTGTCCAGGGTCAGGTAGATGTCAGACCGAGCTGGTCGACCGCTTCCCTTACCACCCATGATTAGCCAGTGCAACGTGTACGCTTGTCATAATAAAAGCGTACCGTACACACTATCGATGTATGTGCAGGTCAGAGGGCCTTGGTGTATGTACACCCGGGTCAAAGCGATCAATCCAATTTGTGTCGCAAATCACCGTAGCGGGAGGCTAGGTATCGGACACGTCCGCAGCACATTCCTGGGTGGGCGGCGTTGCACGGTATGCGGGATCGGAAGTACTACCAAAACCAGAACGATGAAGACCAGCGATCACGGGCGTGTGGCTGCCTAATCCGAACTATGCGTCTGTAGTGGGCGCACAAGACGGCAATGGCCGGTCTCGTATCTGGTTTGCGACGACGTCCATCGGGATTCGTTCCTGCTCCAGTCTCAGCCCCTCACTTCGTAGCAGTGTCAGCGCCGCGAGTTCACCGGCGGTCAACAGAGCGGCGTCCACCGGTTCGACGGCTGGGTGTGGCACCGCGAGATCACGCCAGCCTGCCAAGGTGGCGAGGTCCATGAGCAGGCTCTCGCAGGAACGTCTCCCTCGGAAGCGGGCCAAGATGGCGAAACCGTCGGTGTCCAGATCGCCCCAATAGAGCACGTTTTGAGCGTTACGCACCCATGGGAAGTCGGCAACCGCCAGCGCATGGCCGCCCCACCCGAACACGGCGATGGTATCGGGTAGGTCCGGCAGTGCTTCAAGCGTCTGCAGGTTTTCGACGACGAGAACCCGCGGCGGTGCCAAATTCAGAGCCGACAGCTCTCGGTCGGATGCCGCCACCAGGCGTGGAAGTCCCTGGCGCAGCGTGGGATCGAGGATTGCGATCGCACGCAGCAGCTCGCGCTCCCGCAAGCCAGGTGCTCGGGTATGCCGAGCGGGACGGCGAGCGATGTCACGGCTGCCCGGTGGGTGCCGAGCCATTTGGTGTCGACGCCAGGAATGGGCAACTGTCGAATCAACAGCCCGGAGGCCGGGTTCTGCCGCAACCAGTTGAGTATGGCCATGAGTCGATCGAAGTCGGCGTCAGTCAACGAGTTCCAGTGCCGGAAGGAGACAGGCAGCGCATCGGTCCATGGTGGCCGGTCGTCGAGGGCACGTAACCTAGCCAGCCGCATATTGACAGTTCGCCAACGCTCAGTGGCACCGGCTGTGGCGGCGATCGCTTCAGCCCCACCCAGTGTCACCGACACCGGCAGCAGTTGCCGACCCAGGCTGGGCCAATGCCGCTCCTCCCAACGGATCTCGAGGTAAGAACTCTGCCATGCCCGTACCCAGGCTTCGACTGTCGAGTGGTATGCGGCGACGAGTGCCTCGCTGGGGCTGCCGAGTCGCACCGTCAGCGGTGAGGCGGCAGCACCGAATAGCCAGGACTTGAGATTTCGGTCCAGGCTCCGTCGCGCCTTTTCCACGACATCGTTTGGCAGCACTAGTTTCGGAGGGTCAGCCATCGGCGGCTTCGCTGATCGAGGCAACTCCTAGTCGGGACGCCTTCGAATCTCGGATCGAGACGGTGGCAACTCCGCCGACATACTCTTGAAGGGTTCGGATCATCTTCAGAGGTGTGGCGAGAACGAGGTGAAAACCGAACTGGTCGAATACGCCTGCCGCCCGGCGTGTGTACTCGGGGTCGGATCGGTCGAATGCCTCGTCGAGAATGACTGTGCCGTAACTTGGCAGATCGCCGTCAGGTCCGACCAACTGGTACCGAAGTGCCGCGGCGAGGCAGAAGAACACCAGTTTTTGGGCCTGCCCGCCGGACAGGGCGTCCGAAGAGTCATGGTGATTAACCGCCCTCCCTTTCAGTATCGACCTCGACGCCTACGAACGTGACATGGCGACGGGTGTCGAGGCAGCGAGTACGCCAGGCGACGTCACTGGGATCCGATGAGCCGAGCCGAGCCAGCAGCTCGCGTATCCGCTGGAAACGCTGTTCCTGGGCCGCTCTGTTATCGGCGAGCAGCGACCGGTCCTGCATGCGTGCGATGGACGCGAGGAATTCGGTCACGTCGGGGTGCTGGGAGTCTCGAACATCGATCGTCAAGAAGCGGCCGCGGTCGAATTCCGAACGCTCCAGTGAGGAATTGACCTCATCGATTCGTCTCCGGATCTCACCGGGGGCACGGCGAATTCGCATCGCCAACGTGCCCAGGTTCTGGTTCGATTGCCGATCATTGAGCTCGAAGAACCGATTCTCCACGCTCGGCAGGTCGTCCGCGCGCAGCCGGCGTAGGAAAGCCACGGCATCATCACCATAACCGTGTGCGACGGCAAGTTCGGGATGTGCCCACTGATTCAGGTACTGCCGCAGCACAGTTTCGATGTCGTGCTGTGCTTTCATCAGCTCCTTCTCCGCCATTGAATGGGCGGCTTGAACCTGCTTCGCCACAGCCCTTTCTGCGGACTGGAAGCCCCCTATCCGCAGGGAGGCCCGCCGGCCGTCGTCGAACCGGGCGCGATATCGAGCAGTCAGTTCATCCGATGGATTCGCAGTTCGCGCCGCTACCTCGCGTAACTTATCGATCCGCGCCACGACCTGGTCGGCATGTTCTTGCGCAGAGCGCAGTGCGTCGCGCGCGTGAAGGTATGCGTTTTCGGCATCAATCGACGAATCGCGTGCCGAAACGACTGCTGCCTCCAATCGGTCGATTTCCGCATCACCACGCAATGCCGCGAGACGTTCGGCGATATCCAGGCGATGATCCTCGGCACTCCGCAGGTCGAGCTCGTCCCACTGTATCGGCGCAATGCTGGGGGCCGACACAATACGGTCCCGGCGATTCCTGGATTCCGAACCTGCCGCCGTGGCGCTCTGGCGAGCGGAGACGGCGACGGATTCCGCGCTGCGTAATCCGTCGCGCAACGCCTGGAGCTTGGTGTCATTGCTGGTGCCGAGCACGTAGTTGCGGCGGTCGCCGATTGCACCCCGGTCATCCTTGATGTGGCGGTCGCCATTGCGGGTCTGGCCGGCGCGGCTGACCGCACGCTGGTGCTTGCCGAGGTCTCGGGCATCGTCGACCCGGCGGTAATCGAATCGGGAGGTGAGCTCGTAGTGCAGCCAGAGCTGCCACGGCGATTCGGCGATCCTGAGCACACTGACGATCGATTCGCTATCGACGGCCTGCACACGGTGTGTGCGGTGCAGATCGACCCGCCGCCACACCAGCCGGGTACCGAGGTGGGCGGCGTCGACGGCGGACGCCACGTCATCGGCGTGCTCGCCGGCTACCAGTAGAGTCCGGCCCAGTCCGCCGAGCACCCTCTCGCTGCGCCCTCCCAGCTGGGGTCGGTGACATCGATGAGCTCGCCCGCAAACGGCAGTGAACGCGCCGGCAGGCCAGTCGCCTGCATGATCAGCGCTCGTGCATCCAACAGCTTGGGGTCGATGTTCGACTTCACTTTCGCCAGTGCGGCGATCTGCTGTTTCAGCTCGGTGACACCCTCCTCGGCGCGAGCCGATGCCAGCATCAGGGCGCCGTCCGCTGCGTCGTGCTCAGCGGCCTTTGCTACCAATTCCGCTGTTTCACTGGCAATCTGGGACTGGATGGTTGCGAACTCATCGGCAGTGTCAGGCACCGTCGCACCCCAGGGGAGCAACGCGACGTCCAACCGGTTGCGCTGTGTCACGACTCGCTCAACCCGCTCAGCGGCGTGGCCGAGGGCGTCGGTGAGTTCGCGCAGGGACTGATTCCCGTCGCGGGCGCGCTCGGCATCCTTGAGGGCAGCCGCGGCGTGCTTATGCGCGGCATGGGACTGCCTTTCACGGGTAGCCGCGTTGGCGTGTGCCGCATCGGCATCGGTGTGCCAGCCGCGCGCAAGGTCGAGCTCGAAGTACGCGGCCAGCCCGTCAAGGGCGGCCTGTTCCTCGCCGAGCTCACGGGTATCCCGATTGGCGTGGTCTCGAGTGGTGGTCAATTCCTCGAGCGGTGTGAGCGTAGTGATTTGCTCGCGTGTCTGCACCACTCTGCGGTGCGCCTCGTCCAGGTCGGCGAAGAACTCCACCGCACGCCGCGCTTCCGCAAAAGTCTCCGGCTCGTCCAGCATGTAATCACGGAACAGCCGGTCGAGGCTGTCGAGCCCCTTAGCTGACATGGCGCGATGCAACAACAGCTGGGCGTTCTCATCGGCGATGCCCAAGCGCGCGCGCAACCGCTGCCCGAATTGCGGGTAGCTCTTGTTGTAGAGCGCATCTGGCCAGCATTTCTTCAGCGCTCGGACGTTGATGCCTTCGGTCACTACTTGTCGTAGTTCAGTGATGTCCAGGTGGTGGTCGAACAGCAGGAAGGCACGGCCTGACTCGCCAAGGTCGTTGCTGCCGCGTCTTAAATGGAACAGCGCCACCAACGTCGTGACTGTGTCGACATCACCGGGTCCTGCGGTGGTCATCGTGAGTCCGACTGCGCTCCAGGTGGCTCCCTCCCGCAGGTAGCGGGCCCGCAGCTCGCGTGTATCCGCGTCCGATCCACGTGCGTATGCACCCCGAACGTAGGACGGCACAGTGCGGCCGCGGCCCTGCGCGGCGGCATTGAAACTGAGCTTCGTCGGTGGCACGAGAACTGCGGAGATCGCGTCGAGCAGCGTGGATTTGCCCGATCCTGAAGGGCCTGTGATGAGGAAACCTCGCCGGGCGACGGGCAGGTCGTGGTAGCCGTCATAAGTACCCCAGTTGAACAGCTGCACGCGGGCGAGTCGGTGTTGGCCGTGACGCAGCAGGTCCTCACCCATCGGTGTTCTCGTTCTGCAGACCGTCGCGGCCCTCGAGTAGGCGGCGGTATTCGGCTTCGACAAGGGCGACCTCCTCGGCGTCGAACAACTGTCTGAGCACCGGAGACACCTCGAATCGGCCGGGTGTGTCGGCGGCCGAGACCAGCGAATAGTTCTTCATTTTCTCCCATGATGCGTTGATCCGCTTCCGAAAACCGGCGTCATCGGTGGTGTAGCGGCCGCGGTACGGATCCATGTCCGCCGCGATGTCGTTGTACTCCACGATGACGCGCTGACCAGGTGAGGCCACTAGTAGTTGGTATCGCAGGGTGAGCAGAACCAGGGTGTCCATAAAGGTCAGGGTCTCAGTGCGAAGGACCTGTGGCGGAGCGAGTTTGGGATCGTCTGGGGTGGATTGGGGTCGGGTGAACGCGATGCCGTCGTCCTCATCGAGGACCAAGGTCAAAAACACGTCGGCCAACCGGCGTTCAATCTCATTGCGGTGGGCCAGAATTGCCGACCACTGTTGCTTGTGGATACCGTGCGTGACCACCGGGCCGCGTAGCAATTGGACGAGCGCACGTTTGGCTTCGAATGGAAAGGTCTCTTCGGGGTTCATCGACTGTCCTCGAAATCGCCTTGCCGGAAGGTGATTTCGGGAAGAGTGACAGTGCGTCGCTCCAAAGTAACGCGTTCGGTGTGCTCGACGGTGGTGTCACCATGTTCGGCACCCAAGACCATCAGCCCCACAATGCTGGCCAGGCCTTGCGTAGCGGGATACGCATCGAGCACCTGCGCGACGGTGACCGGCCCATCAGCATGGTGCAGCGTTGCGATGACATTGCCGCGGAGTTCGTCGAAGTCGATGTCGGATTCGCGCGCCTGTGCGGCGAGCTCGGCGAAGTCGACCGCGCCGGTATCGTGCCGCTCGAACTCCGTTGGCACCCGGCCCTCGCCGGGGTTGTGCAATTTGAGCGCGGTGATCGAGCGGATCTGCATGCCTATGCGGGTAAGGTCCAAGCTCACTGGCTTTTCAGGGCGGTGGTGGGCACTGACCTGAACGGCCAGTGACTGGCATCGCTGGATCAGTTGACGTAACCGCCGATGCTCCTCGTACTGGCGAGAAAGCACGAAGTGACGAAGCGACCTCGACAGCAGGAGCATGGTCTGACGCACGGTGGCGGCTTCATCTTCCAGACGCGAGAGCAGCGTTCTGAGGTCCGTCCGTTCCTGTTGCGGGAGATCCTCGGCGAAATCACGGGACAAGATCGCGGCGATCGCCTCCTGTAGGCGGGTAGATTGCTCGGCATCGAGTATCACGTCGTAGAAGCCGTTCACGGAGCGCCCGGCTTCAGATTCGGCAAGCAAGTCGACGCCACGGAACACATTGCCCAAAGTCGCTCCACCGTCGGCCGAGTCGTCCAGGATCTTAGCGCGTAGCTTTCGGCTGAGTTCCTCTATTGTTGATCGCACCCGAGCGAAATCCACGGGCACCTCCCGCGCCAGGCTCAGTGTTTCGGCAACGCGTTCCTTGGCATCGTCCGGGTCCAGCACCGTGAAACTGCCAGTCTGCACCTCGGCGATGCGCAGATCGATCGCGTCCCGTTCAGCGTTCAGCAAAGCGAGGCGGGTTGCAGAATTGGGGTCCGATTCACGCTGGAGGGCGATCAGGTTCGAAGCGATTGAGCCCAGCCGTGATGCCGACGCGGCGCGTTGAGGCGATTCGACTCCGCTCACTATGCCCGCTGCGTTCAGGGCGGCCGCCGACGGTGCGAGCGTTTCGGTACCACGTGTCTCGCCTGGGCGACGAATGAGATAGCCGGCACCCACCCAACCGGAGACGTATGCCGCGGCGGTCGACTCGAACTCCGGAGTGGCCTCGCGGAGCTGCACCAGATCTTCGTCGAGCTCTGCGATTACCTCGGCCGCCGGGCGAACACGTCGCTCGGGCGGGAAGTAGTCCTGGACCACGGCGACGATCAGGCTGCGGTTCGGGCGCGAAGCATGGACACTCCGGTGCCTCCTTGTGCAGGCGCTGATAGCGCAGCACTGACGACGAAATACCCATCGTGTGAGGGTAAGCCCCGGTGGAGACAAGTTCGGCGTGTACGCAGGGGATTACCAGCCTGAGGCTGGTGCCGAGGCATCGGCTGCGCTCGTGCAGTGCTTTGGGCGAGACGGCGTCACATGTGTTGGCGCATGTCGGGCGGTCGATCCGCGAACCGCGGCCGGAGTTGCTCCGGGGATCGTCAGGGTTGCCCGCTTCCAGTGTGACCCTGAGGAGGCCAATCGGAAACCGTCACTCACACGAGTGGCGGTTTTTTCGTTGTCCGGCGACGGCGGAGACGAACGTTACCGTGAAGTGAATTCCACACGGATTTATATCGACGGAAATAGGTCGTCGGTTCGGGATTCGTCTTTCGAAGACGCGAGTCGATGAACTCGAATTGCAGAATTGCCGTGCGAAACCTTCGATTCGAATGCTTGGAACGCCGCGAGCCAACTCGAAGAATTGTTCAGGCCGCTGAGCTGCGGATATGCAATTCGGACAGCTTTAGGCAATTTCTGGAACTTGTCGTAAGTTCGAAGACGTGGCTGCGCTGTATTCAATGTCCGAATTTGTCAGGGGATCGAAATGAACACTCTCAGTGTGGTAATTCCGGTGCTCGACGAGGTCGATCATCTGGGTGAATGCCTGACGCTGCTGCTCGATCAGGGCGACGATATCGACCGCATCGTCGTCGTGGACAACGGGTCGACCGACGGAACGCTTCAGCTGGTGAACAACGTCCGCACGGTGACGAACAAGGTCGTGTTGGTGCACGAGCCCAATCGCGGCGTTGTCCATGCTCGCAATACCGGATTCGACCTGGTGGACTCGTCGATCATCGGTCGAATCGACGCCGATACCCGTGTTCGGCCCGGGTGGGCGCGCTCGATCGTCGATTTCTTCGACGAGCATGCTTCCGTCGCTGCCACGGGTGGCCGCACGTTCCTGTACGAATCACCCTGGGCTCGGCCCCTGGCGTGGATGCATTCGCGCGCCGAACGACGTGAGCCGTCGGTGCGGGCGGCCCTGGCGGTATCGGGCAACAACTTCGCGATTCGCGCATCCGCCTGGCGCACGGTTCGCGGCGCGGTCAGTGAGCGAACCTGCGTCCACGAAGACATCGACCTGTGCCTGTGCCTGGCCGCCGAGCATTTGCCCGTCGCTCAGAACGGTTGGATGAAGGCCTCGGTGTCCGGTAGGCGCGCGACGACATCGCCGGTGAAATACGTCCACTATGCGTTGGCGGGCTATCGCTCGTACCAGGAGCACGGTCTCGCGTCGCGCAAGCTCGGTCGCATCGTGGCCATGGACTGGCTGATGCACACGCTGCGGTGGCCGATCTCGCGACTGTTCGCAGCAGTGCCGTGCCGGGCATTGCCCGTCGACGATCGTGCCGAGTCCGACGAACGGATGCGAGCCGCCGCGTGACGGCCGGCTCGCGTATCCGCGACTGGATGCGTAACCCGTCGGACGTCCGCTGGGCCCTTGTGCAGATGCGTCAGGCCACTGTCGTCTCGTTGGCGAATGCGCCGTTCTTGCCTGCCGTGGTGCGCGCGTCCGTCCTGCGGCCTGCGGGGCTGCGGACAACCGGTCCGTGCCTGATGTACGGCGGTTCCATGATTCAAGGGCGGGCATCGATTCGGCTGGGCACCGGTGTGTTCGTGAACTTCGGCTGCTACTTCGACACAGTTGCCGACATCGTGATCGGTGATCATGTCTTCATCGCCGATCACGTCCGCATTCTCACCAGTACTCACGAGACCGGACCGTCGCGTCAGCGAGCAGGCGAATTGCGGGGAGAGTCGGTGGTGATCGGACCAGGAGTGTGGATCGGGTCCGGCGTGGTGGTGATGCCGGGCGTCCACATCGGTGCCGGATGCATCATCGGGGCGAACTCGCTGGTGACGGGAGACTGCGAACCGGACGGTGTGTACGTCGGCTCTCCGGCGCGCCGCCGCCGGGAGTTGAACGACCTTCCCGCAGCGGAGCAGTGGATCGGGGAGAAGGCCGATTTTCGTGATCGGGAGGCAATGCAGAGATTGATACTTCCGCCGAATTCTGAATTCTGATCCGTAAAGTCCGATTAATTCGACGGGTTCTTTTCTTGAAGTAATGATGTAGCATCGTCGATGTCAGCGGCTCGAAATCAAATGCGTTCACCGTGTAAGGGTATCGAGCTACACGATTGCCAAAAATGTGTCAGGGGTTGGCGTTGTGAATACTCTTTCCATTGTTGTGCCTGCGTTCGACGAGTCGGCTCACATGCGCGAATGCCTGGATGCATTGCTCGTTCAGCGCGATCGCATTCACGAGATCATTGTCGTCGACAACAATTCGACCGACGACACCGCGGCCATCGTCGGAGAATACGCGCGGCGATTTCCGCAGGTGGTTCTGCTGCGGGAGTCCGAGCGCGGCGTCGTGCACGCGCGCAATACCGGTTTCGATCACGCGAGCGGATCGATCATCGGGCCGCATCGACGCCGATACCCGTATCGAGGCCGGCTGGGTGGACTCGGTGCTCGACTTCTTCGATCGCCGACTCGACTATGCCGCAGTCACCGGACCGATCTACCTCTACGACTCCCCGTGGGCGCGACCCTATCGGGCGTTCGTCAACCGTTCCGTGCGGAACAGGCCTTCTGAGCAGTGGGTTTCTGCCGCATCGGGCAACAACTTCGCTATCCGCAGGTCCGCGTGGGAAGCCGTTCGCGCTCGCACGAGCCTGCGTACCGACCTGCACGAGGACATCGATCTGTCACTGTGTCTCAACAAGGCCGGACTGCGGATCGCACAGATCGAGCCGATGCGCGTCGAGGTGTCCGGACGTCGGTTACTGACGCCACCGCTCGAGTACCGGCATTACGTCCAGAGCTCGTATCGCACGTGGGCCCATCACGGGCAGGCCAGTGGTTGGTTGCGCCGATTGCTGATTTCGGACCTGGTTCTGCACACGCTGCACTGGCCCCTGACACGAATTCTGTCGTCGTGCGAATCTCGTATTCTCCCGGTCTCGCATTCCGGAGCGGACATTACATCTGTGCGCGATCTGTCAGGTATTCGCGACGACAGTTTTGCTGCCGCGGTGCGCGGAAAGTAATTCTTCGGCATCATCGTGTGCCCGATTTTTCGGGTGAGAAATGCGGGAATAGTCACGAAAGCGGGTCGTTCGAGGGATCAGCGGTTCGTATGTCGGGTATTCGGCAAGTGTCATGGCCCGAGTGTCAGGGGGCGAGCGCGCACGATGTATGGGGCCGGGTAGGACGCAGGGACCGGTGCGAAAGCCAGGACCCGAGGTTCGCCAGGAGGAACCGTCGGCGGCAGTAGTTGCGGCGATCGAAACGTGTGCGAAGTATGGTTGATCGATTGACGATCCACCTACCAGTCGCGCCGGTAGATTGACGGGCGATATTGTGAACGGGCCGGTTCCGAGCACAGGATCTGCCCCTGCAACTTCTCTACGGAGTGTGAATGTCGTTCGAGATCGTCGACCTCGCTGAAACGTGGGTCGCGGGTCTTCCCGTTCGCAGCCCCAAACGGGCGCTCGGACGCCTCAACGACCCTGCACTCGATCAAGCGTGGTCCGCAGTTCTCAATCAGGAGACCTCCGGTCCGCTCGCTTCCATTTATACCGACTTCGCCCCCGGTATCGGCTCGTACAATACCCAGGTAGTCGGTTATCTGTGTTCTTCGCTCGGTCAAGTGGCGCGCGGACATCTGGTTGCGAAAGTGCCTGCGGCGAAATATGCACGTTTTTCTGCGGTGGGGTATTTCCCCGAGGTTCTCACCCGATTGTGGACCCAGATCGATCATGCCGAAGAGCAGGGCGAGATAGTGCGATCGTTCACCGGCGACTACGAGTGCTATCCGCACGCGTACAAGATCGACCTCTATCTGGCGATCACTGCGCCCGGCGGTTCGTGATGACCTTCCGCGTCACGGCACGCAGCGCGGAGCTGTTCAGTGGGTTGGTGGCACCGCGAGTGGAACCCGGCGCGGAATCGAGTGGCAGCGAGTGGATGCGATTCCTACGAGATCGTGTGCGCGAGAAGCACATCGACGCAACTCAGGTGAGCACGGTGTACGTCCCGGATCCGCACGGAACGGTCAATGCGGTGGTCGCGGTCTCGGTGGACTCGCCCGGTGACGTCGCCGTGGGGGACGTGTTCGTCTCGATACCGACCGGCGTGTTCGCAGTGTTCGTGCCCACCGGAGCATTGGCGGATCCGATCGAGGACGTATGGGCTCAGGTCGACGAGTGCGTTATGTCCGGATCGATATTTCGCGCCTACAAAGAGGAAGTCGAAGTCGTTACAAATACTGGAGAAGTGGAACTTTTCATTTCAATCGTTTTGTAAACGAGCCGTTCTTCATGCAATTGTCACTTTCGAATCACAAAGTCGCCACCGAACCGGTTACTATTGGCGAGCGCTGACAGTCCGATATGGCGAAGTGAATTCCTCGTTCACCTCGATCGGCCGACGGATGGGCAGCGCGCACAGAGCGTCGATGTCATGGCAAGGTCGACAGAGCAGGGGTGTTCGGAACATGGTGAGACAACTCAGGGCAGAAGCCACACGAGCGGCCGCACTGCGCGCTGCAGCAGATCTCTTTCTCGAGGTGGGGCACGCGAATGCCACGCTGAGTCAGGTGTCGGCGCAGTCCGGTGTGACCAAGGGTGCGCTGTACTTCCATTTCGCGTCCAAGGAAGAATTGGCCCGTGCCATCGTCGACGAAGGTCACGAGCGCGTGTCCACCGCGTGCGCCGGCTTGGTCGACAGTCGCAGCCCGGCTCTCGAATCCGTCATCGGAATCTCTTACTCGGTACTCGAACTGGCGGCATCGGACCCCTTGGTTCGCGTCATGTACCGGTTGCAGATGGAGATCGACGGATCCGACACCGCCCGCGGCAGTGTGTTCGGCACCTGGGGAAACATCTTCGAGCATCTCTTCGAGCGGGCCATCGAGCACGGTGACGTGGCCGACCATCTGGACGCGGGCAACGCGGCGTTGCTGGTGTGCGAGATGCTCGCCGGAGTCCTGATGGTGTCCGAGGCGCAGTCGCGTCTCGAGGATGCTCCCTCGCGTATGGAGAAGGTCTGGAACACAGTCCTTCCATCACTGGTGCCCGCCGACAAACTCGCCTACTTCCGCGAATTCGCGGCGCGGAGTCTGTCCAGTTTCGTGCGCGAGAACATCACGTCGGGATCTGTCACCGTCTGAAAATGTCGTGATCTCGGGGTGCTTGCCGCACCCCGGTTTGCCGGGCACACTGTGTGATATGGAACACACAGTGCAGAGACCACGGATGTCGGACAACGAGCTCCGGAAAGCGATCGGCACCCTTCAGCAGCGCGCGGACGACGCACGCAAACATGGTGCCGACGACGATGCTGCGCGCATCGAGCGCACCATCGCCGACTACCGAGACGAGATGTCGCAAAGATTGTGACGACCCTCCCGGTCGTCACCGCGTAGGGTCGAAATCGAACTGACACGTGGCAACCGGTGGGGGATACAAGCTTCGATGGCTACATACGATCTGCGCGGCAAGAAGACGTTGATCACTGGAGCGGGCAGCGGAATCGGCCGGGCAACGGCCATCGCTGCTGCGGGAGTGGGAGCCGAGCTCTTCCTCACCGATATCAACGGCACCGGTTTGGCGGAGACGGTGGATCTGGTCGGTCGCGCGGGCGGCACCGTCAGCCACTCGTTGCCCTTCGATGTGTCCGATTTCGAGGCCGTCACCGCGTTCGCGGACGATATTCACGCCGAGTTCGGCAGCCTGGACGTCGTGATGAACGTTGCCGGCATCTCGGCGTGGGGAACCGTCGAGAATCTCGAGCACCGGCACTGGAAGTCGATGATCGACGTCAACCTGATGGGCCCGATTCACATCATCGAAAAGTTCCTGCCTCCGATGATTGAGGCCGGACGCGGTGGCCATCTGGTCAACGTCTCGTCTGCCGCCGGGTTGATTCCCCTGCCGTGGCACGCTGCCTACAGCGCCAGCAAGTACGGCCTGCGCGGGGTGTCCGAGGTGCTCAAGTACGACCTCAAGCGGCATGGCATCGGCGTCAGCCTGGTGGTGCCCGGCGGGGTCAAGACCGGACTGGTGCAGACGCTTCAGATCGCCGGCATCGATCGTGACGATCCGCGCGTACAGAAGTTGCAACACCGATTCGAGAAGCGTGCCGTGGAACCGTCGGTTGTCGCCGACGCCATTCTCGCCGGAATCGCCAAGCGCAAGTACCTCGTCTACTCCTCGAACGACATCAGGTTCGGGTACTGGGTCGCCCGAAAATTCGCTCCGCCCTACGAGTTCGTACTGCAGAAGGCCAACGATCAATTCTCCAAACTGCTCGAGCCGCGTCGAGTCGAGGGTTCGTCGAAATCGACGTCCAACGTGCGCGCACCCGGCCCCGAATAGGACAGCTCGTCGTGCGGATTGGCCAGTGCGCAGCCGGCCAACGACAGACAACCGCACCCGATGCACCCGGTCAGGTTGTCCCGAAGCCGGATCAATTGCTCTATCCGAGAGTCGAGTTCGCGATGCCATCGCGTCGAGAGCCTGGCCCAGTCCTCGCGCGTGGGCGTCCGCTCGTCCGGTAGCTCGCTCAATGCCTGACGTATGTTCGCCAGCGGGATCCCGACCTTCTGCGAGATCCGGATGAAGGCAACCTGTCGCAGAGTTTCGCGATGGAATCTGCGCTGGTTACCCGAGGTTCGGCGGCTGCTGATCAGCCCTTGTTTCTCGTAGAAGTGCAACGCCGAGACCGCAACTCCGCTGCGCTCGGACAGCTGGCCAGGGGTCAATTCGCGGACGTTCCACTCGGGCATCGGCACGACCTCGACAATACTTCAGGTCCTGATCCCAGCGGCGGCAGACGAATGGGTTTACCGTTCGTTCATGAGTGTCGATGCGGCTGCGGGCCCGTTGGGTGCCAACTCCGAGGTGGGGATGCTGCGCACCGTCATGCTGCACCGGCCGGGAGACGAGCTTCGACGCCTCACCCCGCGAAACAACGACCAGCTGCTGTTCGACGGCCTGCCGTGGGTCGATCGCGCACAGGACGAGCACGACGCGTTCGCCGATCTCCTGCGTGGTCGCGGGGTCACGGTACTGCTTCTCGGCGAGCTTCTCACCGAGGCCATGACGGTCAGCGGCGCAGCGCGAATGCAGGGTATCTCCGCCGCTGTCGATGCCCGACGCTCGGCCGGTCGCTCGCCGAGGACCTCGCCCAACATCTGCGGGGTGTGCCCGCGGCCGAACTGGCGCAGATACTGATGGCGGGCATGACATTCGACGAATTGCTCGAGGCGGAGACGGGGGAGCCGCAGCTCAGCGGGGCATCGCTGGTTCGGCGAATGCATCACGGTGGGGACTTCGTCATCGATCCGCTGCCGAACCTGCTCTTCACTCGCGACTCGTCGTTCTGGATAGCCGATCGAGTGGCGATCACCTCGCTGGCTCTGCCCGCCCGAGTGCGGGAGACATCGCTGACCGATCTGATCTACGCATTCCATCCGATGTTCCGCGGCGTGCGGCGTGCGTACGAGTCGCGGACCGCTCCGGTCGAGGGTGGGGACGTGTTGCTGCTCGCCCCGGGTGTGGTGGCTGTCGGAGTGGGAGAGCGCACCACGCCCGCCGGTGCAGAAGCGTTGGCGCGCAGCCTGTTCGAGGACGGTCTGGCGCACAGCGTGCTGGTGGTGCCGATCGCGCAGGAGCGCGCGTCGATGCATCTGGACACGGTGTGCACCATGGTCGATACCGACGCGGTGGTGATGTACCCGGCCATCCAGGACACGTTGTCCGCGTTCACCATTCACCGCGAGGACGCAGGAGTCAGTATTCGCGGCGCCGACCCGTTTCTCGAGGCGGCCGCCGATGCGATGGGCATCGGCAAGCTGCGATTGATCGACACCGGACTCGACCACGTCACCGCCGAACGCGAACAATGGGACGACGGAAACAACACGCTGGCCATCGCGCCGGGAGTCGTCGTCGCGTACGAGCGCAACGTCGAAACGAATGCACGGCTCGAGGCGTCGGGCATCGAGGTGCTGCGGATCTCCGGATCGGAACTGGGCTCGGGGCGAGGCGGTCCCCGATGCATGTCGTGCCCGGTGTCGCGCGAGAGGTTGTAGCGCTCTACAGCACGGAGAGCACCTTGTCGGCGGGGCGGGCGAGCACGGTGCCCTTGTCGGTCACCACGATCGGGCGTTCGATGAGAATCGGGTGCTGGGCCATCGCCGCGATGAGCGTGTCGGCGTCCGCGCCTGCGAGCCCCAGTTCCTTGTAGATGCTCTCGCGAGTGCGAATGGCCTGACGGGCTTCGAGTCCGGCGTCGGCGAGAAGCGTGCGGAGTTCGTCCTCGGTGGGAGGTGTCTCCAGGTACCGAATCACCCTCGGAGTCACACCTGCTTCCTCGATCAGTTTCAGCGCTGTGCGAGAGGTGTTGCACCGCGGATTGTGATAGATCGTCGCGAACGTGCTCATGTTTGCGATCCTGCCACGCGGGTAGCCCCGACGACAGATTCACGCCAGGAACGGGAGTGGTTATGACCGACAAGCGCATTGTCATTGCAGGTGGCCACGGCCAGATCGCACAACACCTGACTCAGGTGCTCACAGCGCACGGAGATCGTGCGGTGTCGCTGATTCGCAACAGCGACCACGTCGATGCCGTCACCGCGCTGGGCGCGCTGCCGCAGGTGATCGACCTCGAATCGGCCTCCGTCGAGGAATTGGCCGCAGTGTTGGCCGGTGCTGACGCGGTGGTGTTCGCCGCAGGTGCAGGCCCCAACAGTGGTCCCGAGCGCAAGGACACGGTCGACCGCGCAGGCGCGGTGCTGCTGGCCGATGCCGCAGAGAAGGCCGGCGTTCGCCGCTATGTCCTGATCAGCTCGTTCGGTGCCGGAGAGCCGGTCGCCGAGGATCTCGACGCCGGCTGGAAGGCGTACATCGAAGCCAAAACTGCTGCAGAAGAAAACGTTTCGGGCCGGAGTGGACTGGACTGGACGATTCTGCGTCCGGGCAAGTTGACCGATGACGACCCCACCGACTCGGTGGCTCTCACCGAGCCGCCGCTGGACCCGGGCGAGGTGACGCGCGCCGATGTGGCCGCGGTGATCGCACAGTTGCTCGACACCGGCTCGGCCGTGCGCAAGACGCTCATGTTGACGTCCGGTCCGACCTCGATCGTCGACGCAGTCGACGCGCTCGGATAGGGAATCGACCGTGCGCGTACATATCGATTCGTCGAACACCACACCGGTGTTCGAGCAACTGCGGATGCAGATTCTGGGGCTGGTGCGATCGGGCGATCTCATTGCCGGCACCAAGATTCCGACGGTCAGGGGTCTGGCCGAGGAACTCAAGATCGCACCGAACACGGTGGCGAAGACATACCGCGAGCTCGAGCAGCAGGGGATCATCGAGACGCGGGGCCGATCCGGTTCGTTCGTCGCGTCGGGCGGCGATCCGTCGCGTGACATCGCGGCCCGAGCGGCGACGGAGTTCGTCAGAACGGTCCGGTCCATCGGCCTGGACGACGACCAGGCCCGTTCGTTCCTCGAATCTGCTCTCAAAGGTGCGAGCGGCCGCTAAGTTGACCCTTCAACTTGCTTCTGCCAGGGTAGGGCTGCCCGTATAGCCCTGTCAGAAGGATGTGTCATGAACTCCACCGTCGTCCGCGACGCCGTTGCCCTCGTAGCTCGAATCGGCCTGGGTATCGTTTTCATCGCCCACGGCTGGCAGAAGCTCAACACCTACGGACTCGACGGCACCGCCGCGAGCTTCGAGATGATGAACGTCCCGCTGCCCACGGCGTCCGCCTACTTCGCCACGTTCGTCGAACTCGTCGGCGGCGGTGCGCTCGTGCTGGGAATCTTCACTCCCATCGCCGGCCTGCTGCTGTTCCTGAACATGCTCGGTGCGGCCGTCTTCGTGCACTTCGAGAACGGTGTGTTCGCAACGGAGAACGGCTACGAACTGGTCGTCGCCCTCGGCGTCGGCGCGCTGCTGCTCGCCGCATTCGGTGCCGGACGCGTCAGCATCGACGGACTCACCAAGGGCAAAACCGCACTGCTTGCATAGGTCGTTCCGCAGGCTCCACTCCTGCCTGGCCTGAGTCAGCGCCAACTCGGCAGCCACAACTGTTCCTGCCACATCTGCGGCGTGATCGGCATAGCGGTCAGAATCGGCCACAGCCAAACGAAGTTGGCTATCACCACGCGAGGTACAAGGACACCAGTAGTAGTCCGGTACCTCGCCGTTCTGCCGACGCGGTGGCTTTGCCGATGATGTCGCCGAGCACCAATGCGAAGCCCATCACCATGAACGGTGCCAGCGCCACTGCGTAGAAGTAGTACATCTGTCGGTCGAGTGTGGTGAACCACGGCAACAGTGCTGCGGAATACGCGACGAGCACTGTGGCGTAACGCCAGTCCCGTCGGACGAACACCGACCAGATCACCCAGGCCAGCATCGGCAGTGCCAGCCACCACATCGCGGGCGTGCCGATCAGCATGATCGCCTTCACGCACGAGGACGCCGAGCAACCGGACACGCTCTCGCCGTCGGCGAAGTAGTACAGCATCGGTCGCAGGCCCATCGGCCACGTCCACGGCTTCGATTCCCACGGGTGCCGGTTGCCGGCCGAATTGGTCAGTCCCTCATGGAATTGCAGCACACTGCCGCTGTAGAACCACAGGGAACGCAACGCGTCGGGAACGAACGAGAACGGCCCGCCGACGCCGACACCGTCGCCGACCTCGTGCCGGTAGACGCCGGTCTCGGAGGTGAACCATGCCCACCACGTCATCAGATACACCGCGATCGGAACGACCACCAGCGCGTACAGCGCAGGCCCGATGTCGCGCAACGCTGTTCCCCGCCACGGGCGTTCGACGCCGTACGAGCGCCGCGCCGCCACATCGAATGCCACACTCAGCAATCCGAAGAACGCGATGAAGTACAGCCCCGACCACTTGGTGCCGCAGGCGAGACCCAGCATCACGCCGGCCCCGAATCTCCACCACCGCACACCCATTCGCGGCCCCAGCGCACTGGCATCCATTCGCCCTTCGGCGCGCACTCTCGACAGTCGCTGCCGCATGTCGTCGCGGTCGACGACCAAGCAGCCCAATGCAGCGGTGACGAAGAACGCGAGGAAGATGTCCAGCATGCCTATTCGGCTGCTGACGAACGTCACGCCGTCGACGGTCAGCAGAATCCCCGCGATCGCACCGACGAGTGTCGATCGGGCGAGCCGTCGCACGATCCGAATGACCAGCAGTACCAACAGGGTTCCGGCGACCGCCGACGAGAAACGCCAACCCCACCCGTTGTAGCCGAACAACGCTTCCCCGACGGCGATCAGCTGCTTGCCGACCGGTGGATGCACCACCAGCCCGTATGCCGGATTGTCTTCGAGCCCACCTCCGGTGAGTACCTGATAGCCCTGCGGGGCGTAGTGCTTCTCGTCGAAGACAGGAGTTCCTGCGTCGGTGGGGTACCGCAACATCGTGAAGCGGGTGATCGCGCAGATGACGGTGATGACGACGGTGACGATCCAACCGCGGCGGGCATCGGTGTCGTGGAACCAGTCGCGCGCGGCAACGGTGGGCCCGGGACTGACCATCGACCGGTCGCCGGAGCGCTCAGAGGTCAGCAAGGTCACGTACCGATCGTAGGCGTTGATCGGCAGTGCCCGACAAACCGCGCCGCCGCATGCGGGACACTGGAGACATGCTCATCCTTGCCGCCACCCCGATGGGCGACGTCGGTGATGCCTCGCAGCGCCTGCGTGATGCCCTCGGCAGTGCCGATGTCGTCGCCGCCGAGGACACCCGGCGCACCAAACAACTCGCCTCGTCTCTCGGCGTGGCGATCACGGGCAGGGTCGTCAGTTTCTACGATCAGGTCGAAACGGCCCGCCTTCCGGCTCTCGTCGAGGCCGTGGCCGAGGGCAAGACGGTCTTGCTGGTGACCGATGCTGGGATGCCGTCGGTGAGCGACCCGGGCTATCGCCTCGTGGCAGCCTGCGTCGAGGCCGATCTGCCGGTGACCTGTCTGCCCGGTCCTTCGGCAGTGACGACGGCGCTCGCGTTGTCCGGTCTGCCCGTCGAACGCTTCTGCTTCGACGGCTTCGCCCCGCGCAAGCAGGGACAGCGCCGCACCTACTTTCGGTCGGTGCTCGCCGAGCCGCGCGCCATCGTGTTCTTCGAGCGCCGCATCGCCTCGTCGCGTGCCTGGAAGACGCCGTCCACGTCCTCGGCCCCGACCGCCGCGCAGCGGTGTGCCGTGAGCTCACCAAGACCTACGAGGAGGTCCGACGCGGCGGCCTCGGCGAGCTGCTCGAATGGTCGAGAGACGGAGTGCGCGGCGAGATCACCGTCGTACTCGAAGGAGCCGTCGCCGTCGCCGAGGAGCCGGAGGACCTCGTTGCCGACGTCGAGACGCTGGTGGCGTCGGGCATGCGGTTGAAGGACGCCTGCGCCCAGGTTGCGGTCGACGGCGTCTCCAAGCGCGAGGTCTACGAGGCCGTTCTCGCCGCGCGGAAAGAGCAGTAGCGGGTCAGCCCACCACTTGCTGACGCAGGCCCTCGGTGGCCGCTTCGAGGATCGTCTTGGTCCCCTTCTTCACCAGGAAGCCGGGTAGCGGGATCTTCGGGTCGACCGTCAGCTCGAACTCGACGTGAGTGCCGTTGCCCTTGGGCGTCAATGTGTATCGGCCGTCCTGGGCCTTCTGCTGAGTGCTCTCCACCAGCGTCCACGACACCTCGCTGTCGGTCCACGTGTACTCGACGAGCTGCTCGTCGTTGACGCCGATGATCGAGACGTGCATCTTGACGTGGTGTGGCTTGCCGTCGTCGAACCGATCGACGACCTCACACTTCTTGTGGACCGGGGACCACGAGGGAAGGCCCTCGACGTCGGCGAGAACTTCGAGGATTGCCGATGCATCGGCGTCGATGTCGACTGACTTGTTCGCTGTGACTGC